>NZ_CP047393.1:1835488-2141403 GCF_009858175.1 Pontibacillus sp. HMF3514 | reverse complement strand
GGTGTGTTGAAAGATCAGAACGTTTTGGGTTTATTTCCTGAGGGTACTCGAAGTAAAACTGGTGAACTCAAGAAAGGGTTGGCTGGGGCAGGGTTCTTCGCGCTTCGTTCTGAAGCAACCGTAATTCCTTGCGCTATTATCGGATCCTATAAAAGCAAAGAACCTCTTAGAGTTGTTTATGGAAAACCTGTACCTATGGCAGAATTAAGAGAGCGAAAAGCTTCCTCACAAGAGGTTACAGATGTCATAATGGGTGACATTCAGAAGCTTTTAGATCATAATAGATAATAGGATATTTTGCTTGACAAAAAGCCATAAATGTTAGAAGTTAGAACAAAGAATAATAAAATTATGGCTGGTGGTGGCGGAATTAAGGAGGATTTTAAATGGACGAAATGAATCAAGGAATGGAAAACATGCCAAACCTAACTGTTGGAGATGTTGTAACAGGAAAGGTTGTTAAAGTTGAGGACAAGCAGGTTCTTGTTGATGTTGGATATAAGGTAGATGGAATTATTCCAATCAGCGAGATCTCAAGCCTTCATGTTGAAAAGGCAGCAGATGTTGTCTCTGAAGGTGATGAATTAACGCTTAAAGTGAAAAAGGTTGAAGATGATGAAGTCGTCTTATCTAAACGCGCTGTTGATGCAGATACAGCATGGGAAGACCTTGAGTCTAAACTTGAAACTGGCGAAGTATTTGAAGCTGAAGTGAAGGATATCGTTAAAGGCGGTCTAGTAGTAGATGTCGGTCTACGAGGATTCATTCCGGCTTCACTTGTTGAAACTTACTATGTTGAAGACTTTAATGAATATAAAGGACAAACACTAAAACTAAAAGTAATTGAACTTGATCGTGAGCAAAATCGTGTCATACTTTCTCACAGCGCTGTTGTAGAAGATGAGAATGAATTGAGAAAGCAAGCGTTAATGCAATCTTTAGAAGAGGGCCAAGTTCTTGAAGGTACTGTACAGCGCCTTACAGACTTTGGTGCGTTTGTAGACATTGGTGGCATGGACGGCCTTGTGCACATTTCTCAGCTAGCTCATGAGCATGTAGATAAAGCTTCTGATGTAGTTGAAGAGGGCCAAAAAATCCGTGTGAAGGTTCTTTCAGTAGACCGTGACAATGATCGTATTTCACTATCACTAAAAGATACTCTACCAGGTCCATGGGATCAAGTAGAAGACAAAGTGCGTCCAGGTGATGTACTAGATGGTACTGTACGCCGTTTAGTGAACTTTGGTGCATTCGTAGAACTTCTACCTGGTGTTGAAGGTCTTGTTCACATTTCTCAAATTGCAAACCGTCATATCGGTACACCTCAAGAAGTTCTTGAAGAAGGACAAGAGGTGAAAGTAAAAGTTCTAGATGTAAATGAGGACGAAAAACGTATTTCTCTAAGTATCAAGGAACTTGAAGAAGACCAATCTCGTGCTGAAGTAGAGCAGTACCAAAAAGATGATGATTCTGGTTTTCAACTAGGAGACTTCATTGGAGACAAACTAAACAAATTAAAATAATATTTGGTGATACTATTGAGTCGATCAAGAAGAAAATTAGAGCACATTAGACATGCGCTAAACCGTGAAGACATGGGTGTTAATAGCTTTGATGAAGTTGAAATCATTCATCAAAGCTTAACCGATATACACTGGGATGATATTTCTCTTCAGACTCAATTAGGCGAACTTTCTCTAAGTTCGCCTCTTTTTGTCAATGCGATGACTGGTGGCGGTGGAGAAAAAACGGAAGCCATTAATCGGGACTTAGCAATAGCAGCTCGAGAGACGGGCATTGCTCTTGCCGTAGGTTCTCAAATGTCTGCATTAAAAGATGAGAAAGAAAGGCAAACCTATCAAGTCGTTAGACGTGAAAACCCCGATGGGATTGTTTTTGCCAATATCGGTAGTGAAGCCACTTTAGACCAAGCTAAAGTGGCAGTAGATATGTTAGAGGCGAATGCCTTACAAATTCATCTTAATGTCCTACAAGAACTAATTATGCCTGAGGGAGATCGTGATTTTTCCGAACGACTTCGGCAAATTGAAGAAATAGTAAACGGCGTCGATGTTCCTGTTATTATTAAGGAAGTCGGCTTTGGAATTTCGATGGAATCTACAAGGCAATTGAAGGATATAGGTGTATCTTATATTGATGTGGGTGGAAAAGGTGGAACAAACTTTTCAAAAGTTGAAAATAAACGTAGAAAGCAACCGTTTGAATCCTTTAATCAATGGGGCATTCCAACTGCGATTTCAGTTAAAGAGGTTAAAAGCGTTTATCCTGAATGTAATGTGGTTGCATCAGGAGGTATGCGGAACGGTCTAGACGGTGCTAAAGCGTTTGTTTTAGGTGCTAATGCTTTTGGAATGGCAGGCCACCTTCTTCGCATCTTAATTAAAGATGATCTCGAAACGTTAGTTGATGAGATCAACCACATCCATCATGAATTTAAAATTGCAATGATGGTCTTAGGTGCAAAAGATACGTACATGTTAGACGGCAAACCACACATTTTTACAGGCCGTACAAAAGCATGGCTAGAGCAGCGTTCTACAGGTTTGTAAGTTAATAAAAGATATGATCATCAAACGAAGCTCAGAGTATTTTACTCTGAGCTTCGTTATTGTAGATAAATATTATTACACTAATACCTTAGCGTTTTTGATCTTCACGAGCTTGTTCGGGTGTATCCATGTACGTGCTACCTTTTGGATGTGATTTTGGATCGCGGTCGCTTTCAACACGACGTTTTTGCTTCAAACGTTTTTCCTGGCGATCTTTTCCCATAAGAAAACCTCCCTTACTTTCCCTTATTGTGTATCGAATGAGACGCAATATACATGATTAGAATGAAGGCTTTTGTCCATAATGAGGAGTGAGATGGAGGAAACTATTATGGATGGCATATATTTTTTATATATAAATTGGCTTTTATGGATTACAGTATATTTCTTTATGCCTAAATCCCAAAAGCGTACTTGGATTTCAGTTAGTCTGTTATTGCTTATTATTACAGCCTCTTTTGAAGTTGAAATAAGTTTCATTCTAATCAATGCATCTAATTTATTTATTACAATAACCTCAATAGTCATAATAGCCTTACATTCAAAACAAATCAGAACCACTTGTTTAGCGTTATCGGTTTCTATAGGTTATGTTGGAGCCTTAATGTGGGAAATGGTTAGCCCAGTGTGGATATTTGCTCCACGACTTCTCATCTACTCATTATTAGCTTTTCTTCTTGTCCTGTTTATACACCACTCTATGTGGCTAAGAATTGCTATTTGGGGGCTTGGAGCTTCGGTAGGAGAAATCATTTATTCCTTCATTCTTATGGATTATGGTTTCCAAGATGCTGTAGGTGACAAAGGTTTTTTGGATATTTATAGCGTCGTTATTTTACTGATTGTGATAACGAATTTAGTTAGTAAGTTAACAAGTTGGATGGAAAACACCATAACGGAAATAGTTAAACGAAAAGCTGGAATAAAAACGTAAATAAGATTCAATTGTCCCTTTGATTGGGTATTGATAAAGAAAGCTCATGAAACATCACAGAACTTGGTATGATAAGAAAAACATTGTTACTTATCAATCCTTTTGCTAAAATAAAAAAGTTAAGTGTTCATGTAGAATGAACACATGAAACAAAAATCTGAAAAACGAAATTGATAAGAAAGGGTGAACCTTTCATGAGAAAATCTGTAGTTGCAGTGGTAGGTCGTCCAAACGTAGGGAAATCAACAATCTTTAACAGACTTGTAGGTGAACGTATTTCCATAGTGGAAGACACACCAGGAGTAACAAGAGACCGTATTTACTCTGAAGCAGAATGGTTAAATACCACTTTTAATATAATTGATACAGGTGGAATTGAATTAGGTGATGAACCTCTTCTTGTACAAATGCGAGGACAAGCAGAGGTAGCAATTGATGAAGCGGACGTCATCCTCTTTATGGTTAACGGTCGCGATGGAATTACAGGCGCAGATGAGGAAGTTGCTCATCTATTGTATAAATCAAATAAGCCTGTTGTTTTAGCAGTGAACAAAATTGACAATCCAGAAATGCAAGAAAAAATTTATGAGTTTTATTCACTTGGATTCGGTGAGCCATTCCCAATCTCGGGTACACATGGACTGGGCCTGGGTGACATGCTTGATGAAGTAGTTAAGCATTTTCCTGAGAGAGCTATGCCGGATGAAGATGATGATACCATACACTTTAGCTTAATTGGTCGTCCGAACGTAGGAAAGTCTTCTCTAGTGAACTCAATCTTAGGTGAAGAGCGTGTTATTGTAAGTGAAATAGAAGGTACAACACTCGATGCTATTGATACCTCTTTTACAAAAGATGATCGAGATTATGTCATTATTGATACGGCTGGTATGCGAAAAAAAGGGAAAGTGTATGAAACAACAGAAAAATACAGTGTACTTCGTGCGTTGAAAGCAATTGAGCGTTCCGATGTAGTGTTGGTTGTGCTTGATGCTGATACAGGTATTATTGAACAGGATAAAAAGATTGCTGGTTATGCCCATGAAGCAGGAAAAGGTGTCGTAATCGTGGTGAACAAATGGGATGCCATTGAAACTGACGATAAAACGATGAAAAAATTCGAAGATAAAGTAAGGCAACAATTCCAGTTTCTTGATTATGCTCCAATTGTTTATCTATCGGCGAAAACAAAAAAACGTATGCACACACTATTACCGAGCATTCTTCTAGCAAGTGAAAATCATACAAAACGTGTTCAGACGAATATATTAAATGAAGTAATCATGGATGCTTTAGCATACAAACCAGTTCCATCCTTAAAGGGGCAGAAACTAAAAATCTTTTACGCAACACAGGTTTCTGTACAACCACCAACCTTTGTTGTATTTGTTAACGATCCAGATCTTCTACACTTCTCCTATGAACGTTTCCTTGAAAACCGTATACGAGAAGCATTTGGATTCGAAGGAACACCTATTAAGATATTCGCTAGACAAAGAAAATAGAGGGGGAATGTGCACATGGCAAGTGTTGCAGTTCTTGGAGCAGGAAGCTGGGGAACAGCTCTATCCATTGTTTTAGCAGATAATCAACATGATGTGCGTTTATGGACTCACCGTAAAGAACAAGCAGATGAAATAAATACTACCAACAAGAATGAGCGATATTTAAAAGATGCAACAATTCCATCTTCAATAACAGCTTATACGGATCTTTCTGAGGCTGTAAAAGATGTTACGGCCGTTGTTTTGGTGGTGCCTACAAAAGCGATACGAGAAGTATGTCAGCAGCTAAAAGAGACTCTTTCCAATAAGGTTACGCTTATTCATGCCACCAAAGGAATAGATCCCGATTCTTTGAAGCGTGTCTCCGAAATGATTAATGAAGAATTGCCGAATGATTTTTATGAAGATGTAGTCGTACTAAGTGGTCCAAGCCATGCTGAAGAAGTAGGCTTACGCCAGCCGACTACAGTTACGGTATCTTCCGCTACGATGTCAGAAGCGGAAAAGGCTCAAGACCTCTTTATCAATGAACACTTTCGTGTGTACACAAACCCTGATGTAATTGGTGTTGAGCTTGGCGGTGCTCTTAAGAATATTATTGCTTTAGGTGCTGGTATTTCTGATGGCCTAGGTTATGGAGATAATGCTAAATCTGCTCTTATCACAAGAGGCTTGGCTGAAATTGCTAGACTTGGCTCATCGATGGGTGCTAAGCCGCTCACATTTGCTGGTCTCACAGGTGTGGGAGACCTTATTGTCACTTGTACAAGTCCTCATAGCCGTAACTACCGTGCGGGGCATATGCTCGGTAAGGGACAGCCTCTAGAAGAGGTTTTAGAGCATATGGGAATGGTGGTAGAGGGTGTTCGTACGACGAATGCTGCTTACCAATTATCCAAACAACAACAGGTAGAAATGCCAATTACAGAAGGTATTGAGCAAATTTTATTTAATCATGCGCACCCGAAAGATGTTGTGGACCAGCTTATGACAAGAGGGCGTCGTCATGAAATGGAAGACCTTACGGATATTTTATAAAGAAACTATAGATTAGCTTCATTACTAAAGTTTAATCCATTTTTCACCCATAAAATTGAACCCGATTTTCATCTAATTGGATGGAGGTCGGGTTTTAAATATGAAAACCTTTTTTCGAGATAATACCTCACGCCTTTTCTTAGTCCGCATATACTATTTTGAACGAAAATTATGTTAGGAGGAAGCAGTGTGAGCGGATTTCAAAAGAAGGCTTTTGATCATCTACAGAAAAAAGCAAATCTTTCACCAGATGAAATCATGAAAGTGGCGGATTCTGTTAAGCATGCAAATTTTCAAGATGAAAAAACTGTACGTAATCTTGTAAAACAACTTTCTAAAATGGCTGGTAAGCCCGTTTCGAAAGAAAAAGAAGATAAAATTGTTAAAGCTATTACAGAAAACAATATGGATATGAATCAGTTAAATCAAATGTTTAAAAAATAGGTTTGGATAGGCATATGAGGATGCAGATCCAATATTATTCGCATACTATAAATCGCAGCAGTATATCATGTAGAGCTGTGTGATGGGTAGTGTTTAGTCAAATATCTAAGGCCGAGGTATGTATGCCCCTACTACCTCGGCTTTTTCATGTTTACATATTGTTTCCTTGCATAGTTGGATTTGTTTTATCAAAAGAGTTATTCGATATTTGGCAGTTATGTTGAATAAGCTGGTGCGGAGTGGTTCCGTTGCTTTTGTGGAGATCGGCGGGCTGGGAAACGGGCTGCTTTCCCCGGACGAACGATCGAGCCTCCTCATCCGCTACGCTCCTTGCGGGGTCTCGCTCGCCCGTTATCCCGAAGGAGTCAGCCCGTTTCCCAGCCCACCTTAGCCGAATGGTGATGAACGGAACCTCAGCTATCGTAAGGTTTTCTGATTTAAAATCTGTGGTTAAATCAAATATTTCTTATAGTGATCTAAAGCCTTATATGTAGAGGGGGTAGTATCTAAAATAAAATCACCTTAAGCATGATATTAAATGATCTCATCCTTGGGTCCGTTAACTTCCATAACATCAAGGGGTGAAGGAAACGGCGAACTCCAGTGGTAGAAAGGGCGGCCGAGACCCCGCAGAGAACGGAGTGAACGAGGAGGCTGAAAGTAAATAATGAAGATCGACTAAGACCGCCACATCGTGTGGCAACGTCGACCTACCCCACGTCGTGTGGGGCAGCAGGAGTATCGCCGTTTCAATGAACCCCTTACTCTTTTTTCGGCAACGGACCTCCTCAGCACTTTATCTCGAAACCAAGTCTTCCAGATAAGGGGGCTTTAATAGAACAAATATATCAAATAAACTTGATTTCATAAAAAATTCAATTTCTTCAACCTACAGTCTATGCCATACGTGTGGTATAATGACATTCGTTAAGTTGTGTCAAACGCAAAAGGAGCTGTCAATATGTCTGAATCGATGTTAAACATGTATATCTCTTTTGCAGGAATGATTTTTATGTTTTTAGCGATCGGCTTAATTATGCTTAGTCGTCTTAAGTTAAAAGGCGTAATCAGTGTCATTGTTGCTATATTGGCGTACATATTTATGATTCTTGCTGGAATTATTATCTTTTATATTGTCTTAAGCGGTCCAACATCGTAAAGATAAATCGGAGGAATAAACATGCACCGTAAGTTATTGAGTATGATGATACTTACCACTTTTTTATTATCTGGTTGTTTATATCCAGAGAACCGTTTGGCCAAAAACCAAACGCCTAACCAACTACAGCTAGATACTGTACAAAAGGCTGTTGATCAATTTGTTGAACAACATCCTATGGAATTACCGATTAAAACAAGAGAGCAAGATGTTCCGATCTTCAGAAAATACCCTGTGAATTTTGAACGATTAAAAGAAACGGGCATTATGTCTGAATTACCTGGGAATTCTTATGAACGAGGGGGAGTATATCAGTATGTGATTATAACCCCTGAAGAAGATCCTACAGTAAAAGTGATTGATTTACGTACAATTCAAGATGTGCGAGACGTAAATATGCGCTTGATCGCATATCGAAATGAACATAAATACCCTCCATTTAAGGAAGAAGTAGCTGAAGATATCTATTCAATTAATTATGAGTTAATTGGTTTGGATGAGCCTCCAACTGTCGTTAGTCCATATTCAGGTAATCGTTTACCAATTTTGATGGACGTAGATGGAAATCTTTATATAGATTATCGACAAGATCTTTATAATGCCTTACAAGAGTATGACCATAATTATGTAAATGGGGATGATATCCGATTCCTTCTTGCGGATCACTCAGCGATCGTTCCTGCATATTCATTGCCTTACACTGTAAAAGACGGTGAGCCTGTTTTTTACCAAAAAGGATCTTAGGTTATATAAAAATATTTACTAACTTTATCAAAAAGATGTCTGTTATCAGGCATCTTTTTTCATTTTCAATGATATATAAAGAAGAGGAGGTTTTTTCTACTGAAGAAGCCCCATTCTACTTAAGAGAAAGATTTCACAAAAACTAGTCATAATTTATTAGGACAACGTCATAGACTTGTAATGTCAAAGATTCGTAAGAGATTATGTCTTGCATATCCAGGCGAAGTAAATGGATCGGGAGGGATCACACTTGGAAAGAGTTGATATTTTCAAAGATATCTCAAAACGAACTGATGGAGATATTTATTTAGGAGTAGTCGGTGCGGTTCGAACAGGTAAATCTACATTTATTAAGAAGTTTATGGAGACAGTCGTACTACCAAACATTCAAGATGAGGGTGAACGTGCCCGTGCTCAAGACGAGCTTCCTCAAAGTGCAGCAGGTAGAACAATTATGACCACAGAGCCAAAATTTGTACCAAATCAAGCTGTCGAAGTACATGTAGATGAAGGATTGGACGTTAACTTTAGAGTTGTTGATTGTGTGGGTTATACCGTAGAAGGTGCAAAGGGGTATGAGGATGAAGATGGCCCTCGAATGATTAACACACCTTGGTATGAAGAACCAATTCCATTTCATGATGCAGCGGAAATCGGCACCCGTAAAGTAATTACAGAGCATTCAACAATTGGCGTTGTTGTAACAACAGATGGAACAATTGGAGAGATTCCACGTGAAGATTATGTAGAAGCTGAAGAACGAGTGGTAGAAGAACTGAAGGAAGTCGGAAAACCTTATATCATGATTGTTAACTCTGTTAAACCACATAGCCAAGAAACAGAAATGCTACGTCAAGAACTTCAGGAAAAATATGATATTCCTGTGCTTGCTATGAGTGTTGAAAGCATGAGAGAAGATGATGTGTATAACGTTCTACGTGAAGCATTATATGAATTCCCAGTGCTTGAAGTGAATGTTAATCTACCAAGCTGGGTAATGGTTTTAAACGAAGACCACTGGCTTAGAAAGAATTATCAGGATGCTATTCAACAGACTGTACAGGATATTAAACGCTTGAGAGATGTAGATAGAGTTGTAAACCAATTCGGTGATTACGATTATATTGACACGGCTCAACTTTCTGGTATGGAAATGGGTGATGGGGTAGCTGAGATAGACCTTCAAGCACCTGACCATTTATATGATCAAGTGTTAAAAGAAATTGTTGGCGAAGAAATTAGAGGTAAAGATCATTTGCTTCAGCTAATGCAAGATTTTGCACATGCAAAACGTGAGTATGATCAGGTTGCAGATGCATTAACTATGGTTAAACAAACAGGATATGGCATAGCTTCTCCTTCTGTTCATGAAATGTCTTTAGAGGAGCCTGAGATTATTCGTCAGGGGTCCAGATTTGGTGTAAGGTTAAAAGCTGTTGCCCCATCAATCCATATGGTTAAAGTGGATGTAGAGTCAGAGTTTGCTCCAATTATCGGCACAGAAAAACAAAGTGAAGAGCTAGTTCGTTATCTGATGCAAGATTTCGAGGAAGATCCACTGTCCATTTGGAATTCAGATATCTTCGGACGCTCTTTAAACTCCATCGTACGAGAAGGAATCAATGCAAAGCTATCTCTAATGCCAGAGAACGCTCAGTATAAATTACAAGAAACTCTACAGAGAATTATCAATGAAGGAAATGGCGGATTAATCGCAATTATATTATAAGCGGTTATTCGCCGCTTTTTTTCTTTTTTAAGAGTAAATACTCCACTTTTAAACTTTACTGAATGATCAAAATAAAGGCGCAACCCTTGCTGAACGAGGCTAGGGTTGTATTTTTTTAAAAAATTTTTTTGATTTTTTGTAAGTAGCTATTCCTTTAAGAATTCTGAACATTCTGGTGAGTGATAGTGCTGCTATATCCCTTGTGGCTCAAGGGTTTTGAGGGTGTAGAGTAATATTTTGATTATTCAGTAAAATAGACTGGTAAAGCCTAATAAGTATGGTAATATAGCCTGAATTATGAAGAATCTTGCCCGTTTTTATTGAATTTCCTCGACTCATCGTTTAATATAAGGCTTGTCATCAAGTTTTCTTGGTGATTAAGTGTATAAGACGCTGAAAAAATGTGAACAAAGGATAGTAATCATTACTTCTTTTGTTCAACCTGAACCTTATTACTTAGAGGAGGTGAATAGCATGAACAAGACTGATCTAATCAATGCAGTTGCTGAAAAGAGTGAACTGTCTAAAAAAGATGCTACACAAGCTGTTGATGCAGTTATTGAATCTATCACAGATTCACTTAAAGACGGTGAAAAAGTACAACTAATTGGTTTCGGAAACTTTGAAGTACGTGAACGTGCAGCTCGTAAAGGTCGTAACCCACAATCAGGTGAGGAAATCGAAATTTCAGCTAGCAAGGTTCCTGCATTCAAACCAGGAAAAGCCCTTAAAGATGCTGTTAAATAAACATTACATATAGGGCTTAAAAGGGCTGACTCATAGTAATGAGTCAGCCTTATTTTCTAATAAAAGTTAATTTGCTAAGAATAGCATTGAAATATAAAGGAGAAATTATAGATGAGTAACACAGGTGATTTTGTAGTCATTAAAGCATTAGAAGATGGCGTTAATGTAATCGGCTTAACAAGAGGGACTGATACCCGTTTTCACCATTCAGAGAAGTTGGATACAGGTGAAGTTATGATCGCTCAATTTACTGAGCATACATCAGCGGTAAAGGTTAGAGGTAAAGCATTGCTTCAAACGAGTCATGGTGAAATGTACACGGACACTGAAACAGACGCAGAGTAATCTCTGCTTTTCTTTTTGCACGTTAAGAAAGTAAAAAATTTTAGCAAAGAAGCAATTCGACGTAGTGAAAATTTTGAAAGAATGAAGTATAAGTGCAACTAAGCCTCTGTCTGCGCCTTAAAAGGCTTGCCAATCGGCAAGTTTTCTTTACTTGTTTCACCCATCTCATCTCCTTTACTATGAAATTTGATGAACTTGCCTATTTTCAAACTGAAATGGGTATTCTATACATACTTATAAATGTTCAATCGTCATAGATAATGCTATAATGGTGATGATATAAAAGCCGGGATTCGGCACGAAAGGCTTTAGGTGATGGCTTTGAAACAAAATGATTTAAATATATATGAGTTGAAAGCGTCTATAGAACAAGAGATCCGACATCCATACTTAGCAAAATTCCTGCCTAATCCTGTCATTAGTGAGGATAAGCTAATGTTCCTTTCAACTGTGTTGAATGATTCGGACCTACCCATTGAGAAACAAAAGAACTATATTGTAACGACAATGCTTGTTCAAATAGCTTTAGATACACATGAACTTGTAACACTTAACACCGATAAAGAGGACAATCTTTCAAAGAAGAATCGTCAGCTCACAGTATTAGCTGGGGATTATTATAGTGGACTTTATTATTTTTTATTATCTAAGCTTGAAGACCTCCCTATGATTCGGACATTAGCCTCTGCAATCAAAGAGATCAACGAACTAAAGATGCGAATTTATACACAAGAATTCGCCAGTATGAATCAAGTTATGGATGGTCTGAAGCAAGTAGAGTCTCTCCTTATACAAAGAGTAGCAGAGTTCGTCAATAAACCTAGTATGAATGATGTTGCAGCTGATTGGCTTTTAGCTATGCGTTTGCAAACAGAAAATAACCGCTATCGTGATAGAGAAAATGCCCCGCTATTAGAACTTCTTTTAAAAAGTCGTTTCGTCCATCAAAGCGGTGGACAGGCAATGAGAACCATTGAAAAATTCGTCCATCAACATCTATTGCTTGTAGAAGAGTCCATCACACAGCTTCCACAACGTTTTGAAGCATTAAAGCAATATTTACAAAAACATATTTATAACAGCGTTTACTTTAATCAACATGCAGTGGAAGAAGGGTAATATATGAACGAACAAACAAAATCCGAAAGAGTCCATCACGTTTTTGAGAAAATATATAATCGATATGATGTAATGAACTCTATTATATCTTTTCAACGCCATAAAGCTTGGCGCACAGACGTTATGAAACGCATGGATGTGCAAAAGGGAGACCATGCACTTGATGTTTGCTGTGGTACAGGTGATTGGACTATGGCACTTGCAGATTCTGTTGGTGAGGAAGGTAAAGTCGTTGGTTTAGACTTTAGTCAAAATATGCTCTCAGTAGGAGAAGCGAAGAAAAAGGAATTAGAAAAAGACTTTGTTTCTTTTGTTCATGGAGATGCCATGAATCTTCCTTTTGAGGACAATTCATTTGATTATGTAACCATTGGGTTCGGCTTACGTAATGTACCTAATTATGAACAAGTTTTAAAAGAAATGACTCGCGTCGTTAAACCAAATGGAAAAGTTGTTTGTCTTGAGACGTCTCAGCCTTCCATGATTGGTTTCAAACAAGGGTATTATATTTATTTCCGATATGTGATGCCTTTCTTTGGTAAACTTTTTGCCAAAAGTTATGATGAATATGCTTGGCTATACGAATCAGCAAAAGATTTTCCAGGACCAAAACAGTTAAAGAGTATGTTTGAGCGTGCTGGGTTAGAAAACGTAATTGTAAAGCGTTATACGGGAGGTGTTGCCGCCATGCATATGGGGCAAAAGCCATCTACATCCCAAAAGAATGATTCTTAAAGGTGACTTCAATGAAATTAGCGATGATATATCCATTTCTGAAAAATGATTTAGATAAAATAGAAAAAGCGTTGAATGAAACGATTCAGGCGGAGAATGACGTCCTACGAGAAGCATCCACCCAATTACTTGAAGCAGGCGGAAAAAGGATCCGTCCTGTTTTTGTTTTATTGGCTGGAAAATTTGGGGACTATGATTTAGAACGGATGAAACATGTTGCTGTCTCCTTAGAATTAATTCATATGGCTTCTTTAGTTCATGATGATGTGATTGATGAAGCCGAATTAAGGCGAGGGGAGCCGACTATTAAGGCTAAATGGGATAACCGCATTGCCATGTACACGGGTGATTATATCTTCGCAAGGGCCATTGAATGCCTCTCTAACCTTCAAAAACCTCAAGCTCATCGTATTTTGTCTGAAACGATTGTGGAAGTATGTTTAGGGGAGATTGAACAAATTAAAGATAAATTTAATTGGGATCAAAACCTCCGTACGTATTTACGTCGTATCAAACGGAAGACTGCTCTATTAATAGCGGTGAGTTGTCAACTTGGAGGAATAGCGGCTAATGTATCTGCCAAGGAAGAGAAAGCTCTTTTCCAATATGGCTATTACGTTGGAATGTCCTATCAAATCATTGATGATGTTCTGGACTTTACTGCAACAGAAGAAGAGCTAGGTAAACCTGCTGGAAGTGATTTATTACAAGGAAATATCACATTACCTGTCATCTATGCGATTGCACAGGACGATGACTTTAAGCATAAATTAGAAACCTTATTCCAACAAGGGCAACAAGAAATCTCTCAAGAAGATTTAACATCCGTTGTGAATCATATTAAAAACTCTCCAGGAATAGAAGCTTCTTTATCATTAAGTGAACGTTATTTAAATAAAGCGTATGAAGCTCTAGAACAGCTTCCTGAACAAAAGGCAAAACAAACTTTTAAGAGTATCGCTCGATATATTGGAAAAAGAAAGTCTTAAAAGGGTTTGCTACTTTTCGGAAAATTTGATAGAATTTTTATCGGTTCATATTTAAACGCTTTCATAAATCTAACTACATACGAAGAGGTGGAGAAAATGGAAAAAACGTTCATTATGGTTAAACCTGACGGAGTTCAGCGTAATTTAATCGGAGATATTGTATCTCGTTTCGAGAAAAAAGGATTTAAACTTGCGGGTGGTAAACTCATGAGTATTCCTAATGCTCTAGCAGAGGAGCATTATGGTGAACATAAAGAGCGCCCATTCTTTGGGGAGCTTGTTGATTTCATTACTTCTGGTCCTGTTTTTGCTATGGTTTGGGAAGGCGAAAATGTAATCGCTACCGCACGTCAAATGATGGGTGCTACCAAACCAGCTGAAGCACTACCTGGTACGATCCGTGGCGACTATGGTATCACAGTAGGTAAGAACGTCATTCATGGTTCTGACTCTCCTGAGAGTGCTGAACGTGAAATCAATCTATTCTTTGATAAAGAAGAATTAGTAGATTACGATAAAAACGACGCTTCTTGGCTATACTAATCAACTATTTTGAAGGAGAGATCAGCGATTACGCTGGTCTCTTTTTTTAATTGTGCTTTACAACTATAAAGAGTTCAATTACGATTAGCTTGATAAAGATAGAAAGAGTGGTTAGGGGAGAAGAGGGCTATGTCCATGGATTATGAAACATTTATAAAGCAAGTTAATCATCATACTGGTATTGATTTATCTCTTTATAAGGAAGCTCAAATGAAGCGTCGTCTGACCTCATTAAGGGAGAAAAGAGGATATAAGGGTTTTGACGCATATTTTAGAGCATTAAAAAATGATGATGAGCTATTCTATGAATTTTTAGATCGAATGACCATTAACGTCTCTGAGTTTTATCGAAATGCACAACGGTGGGAAGTGCTTGAAAAAAATATTCTACCGGATTTAATAAAAAACAAACGTCAATTAAAGGTTTGGAGTGCTGCCTGTTCTACAGGAGAAGAACCATACACACTAGCTATGGTATTAAGTGAATACTTCAAATTGAACAATATACAAATCTTAGCAACCGACATAGATGAGAATGTTATGATGAGGGCGAAGAAGGGAGTTTACCCTAAACGTTCGTTAAAAGAAGTTCCTGAGAAGATAAGACAAAAGTTCTTCAAACAAAGCGGTGATTTTTTTCAAGTAACAGATGATATTAAACAATGTGTCACGTTCCGGAAACATAATTTATTAGCTGATACATATGACAAGCAATTTGACTTAATTGTGTGCCGAAATGTTTTGATTTATTTTACGGAAGAGGCTAAACAAAATGTATATAAGAACTTTAGTCAGGCTCTTCATGATGGTGGCGTTTTGTTTGTTGGAAGTACTGAACAAATCTTTAACCCACAAAAATATAACCTTAAACCATTAGAAACATTTTTTTATCAAAAGTCCTAATCCAACAGGAGAACCTATTATGGGTTCTCAATTTTTTTATAATTTCATATCGATACTTTTTCTTGGATATGATAGAGTCATTATTAAAATCCTGTACATATTGGAAGGAAGGTTATTATGCGCTATTTAACAGCTGGAGAATCACACGGAAAACAATTAACTACAATTATCGAAGGCATACCTTCAAATTTACCTCTATATAGAAAAGATATAGATGAATCATTAATTCGCCGTCAAGGTGGTTATGGCCGTGGACGCCGTATGCAAATTGAGAAAGATTTAATTGAGATTACTTCAGGGGTCCGTCATGGGTACACATTAGGCTCCCCAATCTCTTTAGTCTTAAAAAATGATGACTTTACCCATTGGAGAAATATTATGGGTGAAGATCCGATAGGTGAAGATGAAGAAGTTCGACGTACGATTAGTAGACCTCGCCCAGGACATGCTGATTTAAATGGAGCAATAAAATATGGACACCGTGACATGCGGAATGTATTAGAGAGATCTTCAGCTCGAGAAACAGCTGCTAGAGTAGCAGCTGGTGCTGTAGCGAAGAAAATGCTTTCCTCTCTAGGTATCAATATTATTGGGTATGTTCGTAACATTGGTGGAATAACTTCACAATTTGACGAAGATTTATCTTGTGATGAGAAAAAAGAAATCTCAGAAGAATCACCTGTTAGGACATTAGACAAAGATGCTGAACAAAAAATGATGAATGCTATTGACGAAGCAAAAAAAGAAGGAGACTCCATCGGTGGCGTCGTAGAAGTAATGGTAGAAGGAATGCCTGCTGGTGTGGGTTCTTATGTACACTATGATAGAAAATTAGATGCTCGCATTGGCGGAAGTGTTATGAGCATAAACGCCTTTAAAGGTGTAGAGTTTGGAGTAGGTTTTGAAGCAGCTAACCTAAATGGAAGCCAAGTCCATGACGAGATTGATTGGGATGAAGAAAGAGGTTATTACCGTAAGACCAATCGATTGGGCGGTTTTGAAGGCGGAATGACAACAGGGATGCCTATCATTGTAAAAGGAGTTATGAAGCCGATTCCTACTCTATATAAGCCTTTACAGAGTATAGACATTGATTCAAAAGAACCGTTTAAGGCAAGTATAGAACGCTCTGATTCATGTGCTGTTCCAGCAGCTTCTGTAGTTATGGAGCATGTTGTTGCTTGGGAGCTTGCAAGAGCACTTACAGAACAATTTCCTCATGATCGTTTTGAACAATTACAAGAAGCCTTAGACCAATATCGAAAAGAGATTAGGGATTTCTAATGAAGTCTATTAATGTTAAAACAGCTTCAGTACCTTATACAATTTATGTTGGAGAGGGAATCCGCCATCAGATAAAAGATTTTTTTTCACACCGTTATGATCAAGTAATGATCATAACGGATACGCACGTTGCACCTCTTTATTTAGATGACGTTGTCTCTGCCCTTGGAAATGATATAAAGGTTAGCACCTATATCATCCAAGCTGGTGAAAGCTCTAAATCTATTGAGGCATTTGAAGCATGTCATACAGAAGCAATAAATGAAGGTTTGAATCGTCATTCATTAATTATTGCATTAGGGGGTGGCGTAGTAGGTGATTTAGCTGGTTTTGTAGCTGCTACGTATATGAGGGGGATTGATTACGTACAAGTCCCAACGACTGTATTAGCTCATGACAGTAGTGTAGGAGGAAAGGTAGCTATTAATCACCCACTTGCTAAAAATATTATTGGAAGCTTCCACCAACCTAACTCTGTTATATATGATACTGAAACATTAAGCACACTATCCGAACAGGAATGGCGTTCGGGTATGGCAGAGATAATTAAACATGCGTGGATTCATGATCCAACCATGTTAAGTACCTGCTTTGAATTAGAGCAATTCTCGGAAGAACCTAAGGAAGTTATTGAACATTTACTTTGGAAAGGTATATCCATTAAAGCCAATATAGTAGAAGAAGATGAAAAAGAGCATGGCGTACGTAGCTATTTAAACTTTGGTCATACATTAGGTCATGCTTTAGAAGCTGAGCTTGGTTATGGGGAGATTACCCATGGTGAAGCTGTGGCTCTCGGGATTGATTTTGCTCTTTTTCTAAGCGAACGATATACCCAACAAAAGCTTCTGCCTAGAAAAGCATATCAACAATGGCTAAAAACTCACGGTTATCCAATTCAAATACTTGGATCCATTCATGTTGACTCACTGCTTGAGATGATGAAGCGAGATAAGAAAAATATTCACCAGTCTATTCGTTTTGTTTTATTATCAGAAACAGGATATCCCATTCTTCACTCGTTTGAAGAAAAAACTTTAAGACAAGAACTTGAAATGTTTAAAAAGGAATGGTCGACTGTCGAATGAGCACAACATGTCATGATTGTGTAGAGCATATTAATCATTAAATATATAACCATGTTGAGGTATGAAAAGGGGAGTAGAGAAATGAGATCTAAACCGATTTTTAATCAATTAAGTCCATATGTTCCAGGTAAAACAATTGAAGAAGTTCGTGAAGCTTATGGTTTGGACAACATCGTGAAGCTAGCTTCAAATGAAAATCCGTTAGGCTTTTCAGAACAAGTTCAAAAAGGGCTGCAAGAATCAGTTGAACAACTTGAAATTTATCCAGATGGTTATGCGCGCCAAATCAGAAATGTTTTAGCATCAAGCTTGGACATTGATGAAAAGCAAATCATATTTGGAAATGGTTCTGATGAAGTGGTCCAAATTATTTGTCGTACTTTATTGGAGCCTGGCACAAATACTGTGATGGCGACACCTACATTTCCACAATATCGCCATAATGCTTTAATTGAGGGAGCGGAAGTTCGAGAAGTACCCGTAGTAGATGGGGATCATGATTTAAGAACGATGCTCAATCAAATCGATGAACAAACGAGAGTCGTGTGGCTGTGCAATCCAAATAATCCAACTGGTAATATGATTGACCAAGAGGCTTTTGATCAATTTATGAAAGAGTGTCCAGAACATGTACTAGTAGTGGTTGATGAAGCGTATCGCGAATATGTTACAGACTCTTCATATGCGGATTCATTAAATGCACTCCCTACTTACCCTAATTTAATGATCACTCGTACGTTTTCAAAAGCTTATGGGCTAGCTGCTCTTCGATTTGGATATGGAATTGCAAGCAAGGAGTTAATTTCAACGTTAGAGCCTGCAAGAGAGCCATTTAACACCAACGTACTAGCACAAAAAGCTGCTTTGTTAGCTCTTGAGGATGAATCATTTATTAAATATACCTTTGAGCATAATGAAAAGATGAAAAAGGTAATGATGGCATTTTGTGACCGTTTAGGCTTAGGTTATTACCCTTCTGAAGCAAACTTTCTTTTAATTCACTTACCTATTAGTGGAGATGAAATGACAGAATATCTTCTGCAAAATGGTTATATAGTCCGTTCAGGAGAAGCTCTTGGTATTCCGAATTCCATTAGACTTACAATGGGAAGAGAAGAAGATATGAATCACATTATGAAAGTTATGGAAGAAAAAATATCCTCCGTTTCCAAATATTTTTAGTAGATGACTAATGCAAAGGTAGTGAAATCATGATTACGCTCACACAACAACATCAATCTAGCATTCGAGGAACATTGAGTGTTCCAGGAGATAAGTCAATATCCCATAGATCCATTATGCTGGCAGCTCTTGCAGAAGGGGAATCGAAAATCCAAAACTTTTTAACTGGTGAGGATTGTTTATCTACACTTCAAGCATTTGAAAATATGGGAGTCTCCATCAAACGTGATGGTCAAACCGTCATTGTAAGAGGACAAGGTCTATATGGTCTTGAAGAAGCTAAGGTCCCTTTAGATCTAGGTAACTCAGGTACAACAACTAGGCTTTTGTTAGGGGTGTTAGCAGGTTCACCTCACCACAATTGTATATATGGAGACCAATCGTTAACGAATAGGCCTATGAGCCGTGTAACAGTACCATTAAGACAAATGGGTGCAAAAATTGATGGGAGAGAAGATGGGAATTTCCTACCGATTAGTGTAAGAGGGGGCTCTTTAAAGCCAATCTCTTATACGCTTCCGATTAATAGTGCCCAAGTAAAATCATCTATACTACTTGCTGGCCTATTTGCTGAAGGATTAACGAAAGTTATAGAGCCAGTACCCACAAGGGATCACACGGAAAGAATGCTCAAAGCATTTCAGGTTGATGTGAAAAGAGAAGATAATGAAATTCTTCTTGAAGGAAACCAACCCTTAATGGCAACGGATATAGAAGTACCAGGAGATATTTCTTCAGCAGCATTCTTTTTATGTGGAGCGGCTATGAAAGTTGGTAGTAGTTTTACGGTTAAAGACGTTGGGTTAAACCCAACTAGAACAGGGGTAATCGATATTTTGAAGCGGATGGGTGCTAACCTATCTGTATCAATCAATCGTTATATTGGAGACGAACCAATTGGTGATATAACAGTCTTAGGGGATAAGCTTGAAGGTGTGACGATCTCTGGAAATGATATACCTAGACTTATTGATGAACTCCCAATCATTGCGCTTGTTGCTTCACAGGCTATTGGTAAAACCGTTATTAAAGATGCAGAAGAACTACGATTTAAAGAGACAGATCGAATTGGAGCTGTTGTTGATACACTAAGTAAAATGGGTGTCTCAATATCAGGAACTGAAGACGGGATGATTATTGAGGGGAGTCAAGATCCTCTTAAAGGAGGAGAATTCAACTCTTATCATGATCACCGTATTGGCATGATGGTAGCAATTGCTTCCCTATTAACAAATGAATCCGTGACATTAACTGATGAAGAGTGTATATCTATATCATATCCGTCTTTCTTTAAGGATTTTGATTCATTAACAGGCTGTCACGTATAAACCATATAAAGCCTTCATACCTTGTAACAACACGCTTTAAAAAGGGGACAAGAGTATGGAGGCTTATTGTATCAATACGACGAATAGTTTGGTTCGCAACCAATGGAAGCCACTACAACTTGCGGTTAGGGATGGAAAATGGTGTGAAACAAGTAATGTGGAAAACAAAACCAAGAACTTAGTCATTGACCCTTTTTGGATTGGTCCAGGGAAAATTTATATCGACTTGGAGTTCCCTTTATATGATGCACCCTATAGAACTGCATTGCTTCGACGTTATATTTATAGAGGATGTACGATGTTAATTACACAGTTACCCATCCACTCCAAGAAACAAATGAAAATCATGTGGGAGAAATACAAACGTGATTTAGAAATAATGGCTATTGATTATATGGTTGCTCCAAGAATTTCTTTACATCGTATTGACCCTGAAATAGTTCGTTATTTTGCGCGTCAAAAAGCTCCCTTTATTATAGCCGAAGTAAAAGATGAAAACTCTCTAAATATCACAAAATGGGAGTGGCTCGCACAGGCTCAAGGGAGTTCTTTTATACCTATTGTCCCGGTCTTTCCAAACCCTGCTACTGAAAAGAATTTGAGAAAGACATGGGATATGATTATGAATGCTTATGATATTAGAACTTTACCTGATCCTCTTAATGAATTGCCTTTAAGTGTAGGGAATTTATATGCTGCAGGTATCTCTCCGTATAAAGGGGATATTCGAACTTTAGGTGACGCTGACTATAATTTATATATAAATGACGAGAGACAAATTGAAGCGCCAGATCAAATGTTTTATCATAGAGCTATACCATATGTTACAGTGTTACGTGGTAAAGTGATTCGTGCTCATGTAGAAATGAATGATGAAAAAGGATATGGACACTTAACATACATTTCTATACCGAATCACTTCACGCATCGATGAAAGGGTGTAGGCATGCAAGGTATTGAAGAAGCCATTCAACTAATGAATGCAGGAAAATCAGAGAAAGCTATAGAAACATTAAGAACAGAATTATCTCGAGCAAATGACGAGGAGAAATATACAATTGCAGAAATGTTTATGCAATGGGGGATGGAAGATGAAGCCAAGGAAATCTTGCTTGAGTTGAAATCTCGATTCCCAGGTGAACATGAATTAACCGTTATGTTGGCTGAAATTTATATCGATCAAGAGCAAGATGAACAGGCGATTGATCTGTTAAACGAAATCCCTGAAGGGGACGAAGAGTATTTAAGTGCTTTAGTTCAGCTTGCTGATTTATATCAAGCTCAAGGTTTATTTGAGGTAGCTGAGACAAAGCTACTATCTGCCAAAAATATTGAACCGAATGAACCTGTTATCGACTTTGCGCTAGGTGAGTTGGCATTTTCAACGGGCGAATATCAAAAATCAATCCCATATTATGAAAAAGCGCTACGTAGAAATCAGCAAATGGGAGAAACTGAAATCCCGTTACGTTTAGCTGAAGCCTATGCGATTCTAGGGGACTTTGAACAGGCGTTAGACTATTTCCAAGCATCAGATGACTTTACACCTGATATTCTTTTCCGTTACGGTTTTACTGCTTATCAGGCCAACCGTATTGATATAGCCATTCGTGTATGGAATAAGCTTATTGAAGAAGATCCATTTTATCAATCTGCTTATCCTTTGCTTGCAGAAGCATATGAGCAAGAAGGCATGTTGGACGAGGCATATGATATTGCTCAAAAAGGCTTAAAGAAAGATGAATTTAATAAAGATCTCTTTTATTTAGCAGGCACGTTAGCATTCCGTTTAGAACAAAAACAGGATGGTTATCAACTTGTTAGAACTTCATTGTCGCTTGACCCTGGATATAAGGAAGCTGCACTATTCCTTGTTGAACGTTATAAAGAAGATGGAGACTATGAAGCGGTTAAGGATTTATTAGATTACCTTCATGAAATGAATGAAGAAGATCCATTATATACTTGGGAGTTAGCCCGAGCAAATAATGAATTAGAATATTATAAAGAGGCATTAAAAGGATACCAAGATGCATATAATGCATTTAAAGATGACAGTGAATTCTTGAAGGAATACGGTTATTTTCTAGTAGAAGAGGGGAGGGTAAAAGAAGCTCGTGATGTACTTGATCGCTATCTCTCCATTGAATCAACTGATGAAGAAGTAGAAGCGTTCTTGTCACGACTTCACACCACCGAGTAAATCATAAGTAAGTCTTCTCTCTTGTAAAAGGAGGGCTTAAGGTGAAAATGCCTGTATCAGTAGAGGATAAGAAAGAGTTTGTCCGTTGGTTTTTGAATCACTATCAATTAAAGCGTCGGGAAAGTGTCTGGATCCTTAATTATTTAATTAACCATGATACCATTATGGAGAATGTGCATTTTGTTGAGGAAGCTCGCTTTTGCCCACGAGGAATTGTCATATCGACGCATTGCGTAGATGAAGTCCCGTTTCGTTTTTATAAAGATCAAATTATGACCACAGATGCTGAGAAGTCCTTTCATGATATTCGTTTGAATCGAAATGAGCCTGTGTATATTCAATTAAACTTTAAGAGCGCACATCAATGTGCACAGTATGCGGCAGTACTTGTAGAAAATCCTTTTATCCCTAATGATTATTTTATAACAGAAAAGGATCAAGAAGTTGCTGAGAATGTTTTAAAAACATCTATTTCAGAATACCAAACGAAGAAACTAATGGAACAAATTGATCAAGCACTTGATAGCGGAGATCAAGAACGTTTTTTGGAGCTATCTCAACAATTGAATCAATTGCAAAAGAAGTTAACTCCCTAAAGCTCTAGGGGGTTTTTTCTTGTCTAAAAAGAAAATATCGTTTATTTTTATGGCGTAATAAATTAGAATTTAAGGAAGAACATATGAAAACAGTGCTTATATATAGTTGTAGAAAAAGGAGTAAAAATAATGAAATGGAATTACAATGATATGGATATGTACGTTCAGGCCAAGGAGTATGTAGATACTTTTTTAGTCCCTTTCGTACCATTCTCCTTTTCACGTAGCGACGAGGATACCAAAAGACTAGCCTTACATGCAGAATTAATGGACATCTTTGTGAATGAAATTGAAAAACAATACAAAGGTCGAATTTTTTTGGCACCGTCTTATTCTTATCTTTTAGATGGAGATTATAGTGAGGAAATCCCAAAGCTTAATGGTTTAGTTGAGCATGCACAAGCTAATGGGTTTAAACACATTTTGTTCTTAACATTTGACAACAAGTGGAAGAAAAGAGAGAGCAAATTACATGGGAATTTAATTTGGGTGCCAGCTGGACAGACTCATGATTTACAGAGTAAAGAGTCACAAAATATGATTCGAACACAAATTGATCAAGTTATGGAATTAATCACAACATATTGGCAAGAATAATTCACGAACAAGGATTGAAATAACATTATTGACCAGGCCCTTTGTTTGCGCTATCATAATATTGTCCTAGTAAACTGTGTGAATTGAATCTTACCATGAAATGTTGGATTATATGGATAGAGGGGGGAAAACAATGAGTAACAAAAAACAACAAGTATCCCGTCGACAATTTTTGAACTACACATTAACCGGTGTAGGTGGATTTATGGCAGCAGGAATGCTTGCACCAATGGTACGCTTTGCGGTTGATCCTGTGCTTAAACCTCAAAAAGCAGGAGATTACATTGCTACGGGTACAGAGGTGTCGAGTATTACAAAAACACCTACGCGTGTAGACTTTTCTTATGAGCAAGTCGATGCATGGTACAAATCAACTGTATCTAAAACTGCTTGGGTATACAAAGATGAAAAAGGCGATATCGTAGCCCTTTCACCAATTTGTAAACACTTAGGCTGTATTGTTGAATGGAAAAAAGAAGGAGAATATGCAAACCAATATTATTGTCCTTGTCATGGAGGACTTTACACAAAAAATGGTGATAATGTTCCGGGAACACCTCCACTTGCTCCATTAGATCAATACAAAGCAGAAGTTAGAGATGGCGTTTTATACTTAGGTGAAATTGTACCGAATCAGGAGGTGAAGTAAGACATGCTTCAAAGACTATATGATTGGGTGGACGAGCGTGTAGATATTACTCCATTATGGCGTGATATTGCAGACCACGAAGTACCTGAACACGTAAACCCTGCCCACCACTTTTCTGCCTTTGTTTATTGCTTTGGTGGTTTAACATTCTTTATTACTGTAATCCAAGTACTATCAGGCATGTTCTTAACGATGTACTATGTTCCTGACATTGAGAATGCTTGGAAGTCAGTAAAGTTTCTTCAAAGCCAAGTTGCCTACGGTCAAATTGTACGCGGTATGCACCACTGGGGTGCCAGTCTCGTTATCGTAATGATGTTCTTACATACATTGCGCGTATTTTTCCAGGGCGCTTACAAAAAACCACGTGAATTAAACTGGGTTGTTGGTGTATTAATTTTCTTCGTTATGCTTGGTCTAGGTTTCACAGGTTACCTACTTCCTTGGGATAACAAAGCATTCTTCGCAACACAGGTTGGTTTACAAATTGCTGAACAAACACCACTAATCGGAACTGAATTGAAAACGTTATTAGCTGGTGATCCGAAGATTATTGGGGCACAGACGTTAACACGATTCTTTGCCATTCACGTATTCTTCCTTCCGGCTGCCTTGTTTGGTTTAATGGGTGCACACTTCGTTATGATCCGTAAACAAGGTATTTCTGGACCACTATAAGATGAAGAATTTGTAAAGTAAAGGAGGGAACGCTATGCATAGGGGAAAAGGTATGAAATTCGTAGGAGATTCTCGTATCCCTGCCGAAAAGAAACCGAATATACCAAAAGATTATTCAGAGTATCCGGGTAGAACTGAAGCGTTCTGGCCGAACTTCTTATTAAAAGAATGGTTAGTAGGTGCAGTTTTCCTTATTGGATTTCTAGTGCTTACGGTAGTAGCACCATCACCACTTGAAAAAATGGCAGATCCAACTGATGCTGGATATATCCCACTTCCTGACTGGTATTTCTTGTTCCTTTATCAGTTCTTGAAATATGAGTTTGCGAGTGGACCATATATTGTATTAGGTGCATTTATTATTCCAGGATTAGCTTTCGGTGCACTTCTACTTGCGCCTTTCTTAGATCGCGGACCAGGTCGCCGTCCTTTTCAGCGTCCAATTGCAAATGGAATGATGCTTTTAGGTGTTGCGGCTACGATTTGGCTAACTTGGGAAGCTGCTGACCACGTAGATTGGGAAGCACGTGCTGAGTCTGGAAAAATTGTTGAAACGGTTGAGATTGATAAAGAGAAGCCAGGTTACAAAATCTTCAAGCAAAACTGTGCAAGCTGTCACGGTGGTAACTTAGAGGGTGGTAATGCTGGGCCAGCTTTAACTCAGACAGATAAGTCAGTTGAAGAAATCAAAGATATCGCTAAAAACGGTATTGGAAGTATGCCTGCCGGTCAGTTTAAAGGTAGTGACAAAGAATTACAACAACTTGCTGAATTTATTAAGTCTGTAAGTGAAAAAGCTAGTGAATAATACATTTTAAGTTTATTTGTAGAAGTTGGCATGGAAGTCGCCAACTTCTTTTTTTCTAACTTCAGCTTTATTATTATGTAAACGAGGGATATCGTGATGATTCGTTATGTATTAACAAATCGTTTTTTTCTAATATGGTTATTCATCGTCAATGTTTTAGGGACGATTTATGGCTATTGGTGGTATCGAGGTCAGTTGGCCGTGACACCTGATTATTTTTTAATTTTTGTACCTGACAGTCCAACTGCTAGTCTGTTCTTTTGTGTTTTTCTTGCTTTCTTTATAATGGGGAGAAATGTTCCTTATATAGAAGCCCTTGCTGTTGTGACATTATTTAAATACGGAATTTGGGCAGTTGTGATGAACGTTTTATTACTATTGGTAAACGGTAGCTTAAGCCCTACTGGTTTTATGCTGATTGCTTCACATGGGGCAATGGCCATTCAAGGTCTTTTATACACACCTTACTATAAGATTAAAATTCGACATTTAGTATTCGCTGGCATTTGGACCCTACATAATGACATCATCGATTATGTTTTTGAAATGATGCCTGTATATGGGAGTTTGATGACATATATGAATGAAATTGGCTACTTCACATTTTGGCTAAGTATTGTGTCCATTGCGCTTGCCTATGTTTTTACCGTGCGTAAATCTTTGTATAAGACCTATAACCTCTAGTATAAAGTCATATACTTGTCTCCCTTTTCATACATTGTAATCAGAAGGTATTGAGAGGGGAGCGTTATGAAAGAAAATATTATTGTACGAGCCAAAGTTGTCTTAAGTATTGTATTGGTATTCTCTCTGGTAATGGTGAATCATGTTCAAGCTAGTGAAACGAATTATGATGAAATCAAAACAACTACATATCAATTCTTACAATTTGTTAAAGAAGGACATAATCATGCAGCAATCACAAAATTGGAGGAATTGAAAAGAGTGAACGAAATGCATTCGATCGTTCCTGAAGAGAAACTATCCTATGATGAATTAATTACACTAATAAACGAAACTCAGTCTGCTCTTCAAGATACAAATACCTCAGCAGAAGAGAAATACCATAGGGCTTTAACCGTAGTATTACTTTATGATTCAATTTGGAATGAACATGATGCTCTATGGGTTACTTGGAAGTCCTATTTAGAAGATGAGATTGCACGTGTACTTGAAGCAGAACAAATAACAAATGCATCGATACAACATCTTTATTCATTGTACGAGCGTTTATTGCCAGCTTTGAAAGTGTCGTTAGGTAAAGAAGAATATGGAATGATGAAAGAACATCAAGAATCATTCCTTGCTTTTTTATCTGGTGAAAATAAGCAAGATGAGTTAACATTTATTCATTCACTCTCAAGCGATTTAAAAGCGATACCTGCTGAAAAAAAGGAAGAGAAAAGCTTTACTGAAGAACCTGGATTTATATGGCTTCTCTTTTCTGTAGGTGGGCTCATAATTAGTACATTATCTTATGTAGGTTGGAGAAAATATAGAGGTGAGAGTGACGATAAAAAAGAACATAAAGAGCGAGGTAGTTGACGGTTTAACCTTTTTTGACTAAAATATTCTTAGGAAGAACAAGTTAACTTCACATCTATGGAGGAATGAAACATGGGTTTAGGATCGTATCTCATCTATTTAGCATTTATCATCATTATCCCAATATGGGCGCAAATGCGAGTGAAAAAAACGTATAAAAAGTATTCAAAAGTACCGAACTCTTCAAATATGACTGGGGCACAAGTTGCTCGAAAAATATTAGATGATAACGGATTATATGATGTACAAGTTCATGAAACACGAGGCATGCTTTCGGACCATTATGACCCTCGTAAAAAAGTAGTGAATTTGTCTTCTGATAACTATCATCAGCCTTCAACAGCTGCGCAAGCTGTTGCAGCTCACGAAGTAGGGCATGCGATTCAGGATTCACAGGATTATGCTTTCTTAAGGCTTCGTCATACGTTAGTTCCTGTTGCTAGTTTAGGATCAAACTTATCCATCTTTTTAATTATCGGTGGTGCCTTATTAAATATGACAGGACTTTTCGGTATTGGGATTGTATTTTTCGCTGCAGCGGTTCTGTTTCAATTCGTTACCTTACCTGTTGAGTTTGACGCATCCAATCGTGCAATGTCGCAGTTAGTCTCAACGGGAGTTATTCGAAATAACGAAGAACGTGAAACAAAGAAAGTATTAAATGCAGCAGCATGGACGTACGTTGCGTCAGCTCTTGTTGCTTTACTTGAGCTAATACGTTTTGTACTAATGTTTATTGGAATGAACGAAGATTAATAAATAACGGAATGAGCATCTAATTGAAATTCAATTGGTGCTCATTTTTTTATGTTGTACTCTTATACATACAACTTAGACAGCTTTTCATATTCCATTTTAGCCCCCTTATCTTGAAGACTTGGAATCGAGATAATGTGCAGTGGAGGTCCGTTGCTGGAAAAGAGTAAGGGGTTCATTGAAACGGCAAGCCTCCTGCTGCCCCACACGACGTGGGGTAGGTCGACGTTGCCACACGATGTGGCGGTCTTAGTCGATCTTCATTATTTACTTTCAGCTTCCTCGTTCGCAAGCTCTCTGCGGGATCTCGTCAGCCCTTTGCTACCACTGGAGTTTGCCGTTTCCTTCACCCCTTTGCGTTTATGGAGGTTAACGGACCCTAGTTATTTGAGCTCTAACCCTTACGGACATCTGTTCCTTTATTTTGAACTTTTAAGGCATTTCGAGGTTCGTTACGGACATATGGTACCTTATTTGTGACAGATTGCTCTTTATTAAGGTGATTTGCAGCAATTAGCGGAATGAATGTCCGTAAGCTCTTTAGAAAAACCATTTTAAGGTGAAATAGCGGAACAAATGTCCGTAAGCATTACCTCCTCATATCGCTGCGGTTCCGTCCATCACCATTCGGCTAAGGTGGGCTTGGGAACGGGTTGACTCCTCCGGAAAAACGGGCGAGCGAGACCCCGCAAGAAGCGTAGCGTATGAGGAGGCTCGATCGTTCGTCCGGGGAAAGCAACCCGTTCCCAAGCCCACCGCACTCCACAATAGCAACGGAACCGCCTCTCTCACTAAAACAGTTATTCAAGATAACTACCATATTACTGAATAACTTTGCTAATAAAAAAATCCTCGTTACAAACAAAAGTAGTCCAATTAAGGACCCGCATTACATTTTGGGCTCCAAAACTGAACTACTTCATTTCATTTATCAATAGCTTATTAGCCAAAAAAGGGAGGGTTAAATTCTAATTCTCAATAGGATTTTTGTTCTCATCTAATGTGAAACCTTCACCAAGAACATCGTGAACGGAAGTAACTGCCACAAAAGCATGAGGGTCAACGGAATGAATAATATTTTTTAACCGAACAATTTCATTTCGTGCCACAACGCAATAGAGTACATCGCGACGTTCCCCAGTGAAACTCCCTTTACCAGCTAAAACTGTTACACCACGATCCATCTCCTTCATAATCTTAGCGGATATAGCCTGGCTCTCTCCAGAGATAATGGTTGCACCACGTGCTGCATAAGCACCTTCTTGAATAAAGTCAATAACCCTTGCTCCTACAAAGACAGCTATCAATGTGTACATCCCTTGTATGTAATCAAGATAAATAAGGACTGAAGCAGAAATCACACAAGCATCGAACACGAACATGGTACGTCCCATGCTCCATCCGGCATATTTATGAACCAGTCGGGCAATGATATCAACACCACCTGTAGTACCTCCACTACGAAAGATAATACCAAGACCTAACCCAATAAACACACCAGCAAATAGTGCAGCAATAATCATTTCATTTTGTAATTCAAAATGAACGTTATCCATGAAAAACGGTAATTCAAAAAACCATAAAAAGAATGATACTGCAAATGTTCCGATAAGCGAATATACCAGCGTATTCCGACCAAGTAGTTTCCATCCAATGATAAATACGGGAATGTTTAAAATAAGGTTCATGATAGCAATCGGTAATCCAAAATGATCTAATATTAATAGGATCCCTGTAAATCCGCCTTCAGCAAGATTGTTCTGCATATTAAAGTAGATTACACCAAAGCTAAATATAGCTGATCCCAGTAAAATAAATAAAGTATTTACTAAACGTACTCCAAGAAACTGCATTGACATGCCTCCTTTACTCCATTCATTATAGACAAACGTATCTAGTGGAGCAATCGAAGTTTTTATAGAGTTATTCCCATCTATGTAACATGAAGTGTCATTTACCTTTAAAATCGCTTGGCAACAAACTTCATCAATGGTATTTTTCGATTAAAAAATTTGTCAAAGTCCGTCCTTTTAGCTAACATGAAGAGAGGTTAATATTGATACATAGTGAAAGAGGGATGTTTGTGAAAAATAGAGAAGACTCCTTAACAAATGTTGAAATGCAAGAAAGAGTACATAAATATATATCTCAGTTTAAAGAAGGTTACTTTTCCCCATTAAGTATGCTCGCACGTATGACAGAAGAAGTTGGGGAGTTAGCACGTGAAATTAATCACCATTATGGAGAAAAGCCTAAAAAGAAATCAGAAGATGATAAAGCTTTGGAAGAGGAATATGGTGATTTATTATTTGTCATGCTTTGTTTTGCGAATTCCTTAGATATCGATATAGATGAAAGTTTCAACCGTGTTATGGATAAATTTGAAGTAAGAGATAAAGACCGTTGGACGAAAATAGAGGAGGATTATAATGAGTAATACAAATGTAATTGTAGCAGGACCAAGAGGGAAAATGGGAAGTGAAGCTCTCCGAATGATAGAGAAGGAAGAGCAGTTTTCGTTAGTTGCTTGTATAGATCGAAAGAATGCTGGCTTAAAAGTACAAGACGTTGAAGGTCTACCTGCATTTGATGCACCAATATATGATGATGTAGAACAATGTTTTCAAGATGTACAGGCAGATGTCTTAATTGATCTTACTACACCAGAGTTTGGGTATAAGCACACGCGATTGGCATTAGAATATGGCATTCGTCCTGTTGTAGGAACAACTGGCTTTACGAAGGATCAATTAGCAGAACTAGAAGACTTAGCTGAAAAGAAAGAACTCGGTGTGGTGATTGCTCCAAATTTCGCATTAGGAGCAGTGTTGATGATGCAATTTTCAAAATGGGCAGCGAAATACTTTCCAGATGTTGAAATTATTGAACGCCACCATGATCAAAAGCTTGATGCACCTAGTGGTACAGCCGTTAAAACTGCAGAATTAATACAAGAAGCACGAGAATCTAAGAAACAAGGTCACCCAGATGAAAAAGAGACGTTAGAAGGTGCTCGTGGAGCAGACTTAGATGGCATGAAGATTCATAGTGTTCGTTTACCTGGACTAATTGCACATCAGGAAGTCGTTTTCGGTTCTGATGGACAAACGTTAACGTTAAAGCATGATTCTTACCACCGTGAATCCTTTATGTCTGGTGTGAAATTAGCTGTTGAACATGTATTGAAACTTGATGTACTCGTTTACGGTTTAGAGAATTTATTAGAGTAAAAGGAGATTGCCTAATGAACATCGCATTAATTGCACACGACAAAAAGAAGGATGATATGGTTCAGTTTGCTACTGCTTATTCACATATCTTAGGGAAGCATAACCTTTTTGCTACAGGGACTACAGGTAAACGAATAGAAGAAGCAACTGGAGTTTCCTTGCATCGATTTCAATCAGGTCCATTAGGTGGAGACCAACAAATTGGTGCATATATTGCTCAAAATGATATGGATGTCATCATCTTTTTCAGAGACCCCTTAACAGCCCAACCACATGAACCAGATGTTAGTGCCTTGATGAGGCTATGTGATGTGTATCAAATTCCGTTAGCCACGAATTTAGCTGCGGCTGAAATTATGATACACGCTATTGAACGGGGAGACCTCCATTGGAGAGAAATCATCCATCATAATAAAAAACAAGGGTGAGAACATGAATCGCACGAAAATTGGTATCACCTGCTATCCTACTGTGGGGGGATCAGGTGTAATTGCCACTGAATTAGCAAAGCTTTTAGCTGAAAAAGGATATGAAATTCATTTTATTACATCGAATATTCCTTTTCGATTAAAGCGCATTTATCCAAATATTTATTATCATGAAGTTGAAATGACCCACTATCCTGTGTTTCAATACCCACCTTATGATCTCGCGCTTGCAAATAAAATGGCTGAGGTTATAAATCGAGAAAAAATTGATATTCTTCATGTTCATTACGCTATGCCTCATGCGATTTGTGCGATTTTAGCCAAGGAAATGGTAGAGCATGATGTTAAAATTGTAACGACCCTTCATGGAACTGATATAACCGTGTTAGGAGTCGATCCTAGTCTGAAAAATATGATTCGTTTTGGGATTGAACGTTCAGACAGGGTGACAGCTGTTTCAGAAAGTCTAGTTAATCAAACAAGAGATATGCTTAATGTAGGTAGAGACATGGACGTGATTTATAATTTCGTGGATGAACGAGAATATAGACAAAGGGAAGAAGCGAATCATTTACGAGAAGAATACGGTATTCAATCGGATGAAAAAGTTATTATACATATATCTAATTTTCGACAAGTAAAGCGTGTTCAAGATGTCATTTACTCATTTGTACGTATTGTTAAAGAAGTGAATGCGAAATTGTTACTTGTTGGGGATGGACCTGAATATTCTACTGTCTGTCAACTTGTTAGTGAGTTAGGGCTGCGTGATCGTGTTATTTTTCTCGGCAAGCAAGAAAATGTATCAGAGTTGTTATCCATATCTGACTTAAAACTCTTACTATCCTCTAAAGAAAGTTTTGGTTTGGTTTTATTAGAAGCTATGGCCTGCGGTGTTCCTTGTATAGGTACGAATATTGGAGGTATACCAGAAGTGATTCAAAACGGTGAATCAGGCTATATTTGTGACCTTGGAGATATAGAGGATATCTCAACTAAATCCATTGAACTCTTAACGAACATAGAAAAATGGCAAGAGTTTTCAAGAAATGGACTTCGTAGGGTTAATCAAGACTTTCATTCAGAAACGGTTGTAAAACAATATGAAGAAGTTTATGATGAGCTTCTTCAAACAGTAGAATAAGGAATGAGCAATATGGATAAGAAGTTTATAGATGCAATGCCGGTAATAGAGCACCTCCAATCAAATGGACATGATACGTACTTTGTAGGAGGTGCGGTCAGGGATCAATTATTAGGTAAGGAAATTGGCGATATCGATATTGCTACTGCAGCCAAACCTAATGAAGTCATCGAATTATTTGATAAGGTTATTCCAGTGGGGATTGATCATGGAACGGTTTTAGTTCGCTATAGAGGAGAATCCTATGAAGTAACTACCTTCCGTATAGATGGTGAGTACAATGACTTTCGACATCCTGATGAAGTAAAATATGTATCATCTATTGAAGAAGACCTTTCACGTAGAGATTTTACTATGAATGCTATAGCAATGAATAAGGATGGACAAATCATCGATCCTTATGGAGGTCAGGAAGATATACGTGATCAACAAATAAGAACGGTAGGATCTCCTGATGAGAGGTTTCAAGAAGATCCACTTCGAATGATGAGAGCTATACGTTTTGTAAGTCAACATGGGTTTGAACTTTCTGAAGAAACGTATAAGGCATTTGATCAATGGAAGCAACTCCTTTCTCATATAGCTATTGAAAGAGTTGCCGTTGAGTTTGAAAAGCTTTTTAGTGGAGTAGATCTAAATAAAGCTTGGACGCTTCTAGTTGAATCAAGATTATATGCTCATTTGCCTATTTTAAAAAAATCATCCCGACTTATGAATTCTACAAAACAGATTACCTGGGTCCCTCTGTATGATTTAGCTGAAGTCATTACAGTTTTTCATTTATTAGAACCTGGGGTTTCTATTGATAAGTGGGTGAAGCATTGGAAGCTTTCTAATCGTATAAAAAGAAAAAGTCTTACGCTAGTGAATGCATGGGATTTATGGCAAAACAGTAAAAAGAAACAGTGTCTTTATCATCTAGGGGAGGAACACATAGCAGCTTTTTACAGAGTTATAACAACTCTAAACTCTCATTTTGATAAAGAAATATATGAATTATACAAGGATTATAAATCTCTTCCTATTCACTCTCGACAAGATTTACAAGTGGATGGTAATGATATAAAAGAATGGTTCCCAGATGAAAAGCCTGGTCCTTGGATTAAACAATTCATGGAGTCAGTTGAAGAGCTGATTATTAATGGGGAGCTAGCGAATGATTCTCTGGAAATAAAAGAAAGGGTGGCATCATGGAATCCACACGAGCTAAATTAATCGATGTTTTATCATCACATCCTGATCAATATATATCTGGGCAATTGTTATCTGAGAAATTAAATATTAGCAGACCAGCCGTGTGGAAACACATGAAAGAGCTTGAGAAAGATGGGTATGAAGTAGAGGCAATCCCTCGTAAAGGATACAGAATAGTATCATATCCTGATAAATTAAGCACAAATACACTGCAGTGGGGCTTGAATACAGATTGGTTAGGGCAAAACGTTATACATAAACCATCCGTATCATCAACCCAAATTCTTGCCCATCAACAAGCTCAAGAAGACGCCCAGCATGGAACCGTAATCGTCGCTGACGAACAAACAAAAGGTCGTGGCCGTCTTAATCGTACATGGCACTCCCAAAAGGGTGATGGAATTTGGATGAGCATCATACTACGACCGACTTTTGAACCTCATCGTTCACCACAAATTACATTGTTAGCAGCGACCGTTCTGGCTGAAGTTTTTAAAAGACATTGTGGAATTAAGCCACAAATAAAGTGGCCAAATGACATTTTAACAGACGGGAAGAAGCTAGCAGGTATATTAACTGAATTGCAGGCCGAACAAGATCAAATAACGTATATAGTTTTAGGCATGGGGATTAACGTGAACCATGACCGGGACGTTTTTCCTAATGACATTCAAAACCAAGCAACTTCAATAAAACAAGAAACTGGGGAATCTTGGGCAATTGGAGCACTTATTCAAGATATTCTACAAACGTTCGAGAAGCGATATGAAGAGTTTATTGAAGAAGGATTTTCTAAGATTAAGTTACGTTGGGAAGCTTTTGGTTACCGTTTAGGGGACATTGTTGATATTAAAACACAACAACGAAGCTGGTCTGCTCGAATACTAGGTATTGAACATGATGGAGCTTTAAAAGTGTGTGATGAAAATGGTCAAGAAGATATTCTTTATTCGGCTGAAATACAGTGGGGAAGAGGTGACGGAAGTTGATCACAAGTGCGCAAATTAAAAAAATGAAACAAAATGAAGAGAAAATTTCTATGATTACGGCTTATGATTATCCATCAGCTAAACTAGCAGAACAAGCGGGAATGGATATGATTCTTGTTGGAGATTCACTTGGTATGGTTGTATTAGGTTATGATTCAACAATTCCGGTTACGGTTGATGATATGATTCATCATGGAAAAGCCGTAAAACGTGGAGCTCAAAACACTTATGTTGTAGTTGATATGCCATTTATGTCTTACCATATTTCCAATGAAGAGACACTTAGAAATGCTACGAAAATTTTCCAAGAAACTGGAGCTCATGCTTTAAAGCTTGAGGGTGCAGATGAGGTTCTGGATAAAATTGAGCTTCTTCAAAGAGGTGGCATCCCTGTTGTTGCACATCTTGGTTTAACGCCTCAGTCCGTTAACGTACTAGAAGGATACCGTGTCCAGGGTAAGGATCAAAAACAAGCAGAACAGTTAATTGAAGATGCCAAGAAAGCTGAAGAAAAGGGTGCAGTAGCTCTTGTTCTCGAATGTGTTCCGAAACAATTAGCTGAGCGTGTTTCAGAAATCTTAACCATTCCTGTGATAGGTATTGGAGCTGGAGTGGGTTGTGATGGTCAGGTTCTGGTGTATCATGATGTATTGAAATACGGTGTTGATCGTTTACCTAAGTTTGTGAAACCTTATGCAGAAGCAAATGATTGGATGTTTGAAGCGTTAAAAGCTTATGTACAAGATGTAAAAACGAAGTACTTCCCCGAAGATAAGCATTCCTTTACGATGAGTGAAGATGATCTTCCTCCGATTTATGGAGGTAAAGATACATGAACATCATAACAACCATTCAAGACATGAAAAAGACGATTACAAAGCTGAAAAAAGAGGGGAAAAGCATAGGCTTTGTACCTACTATGGGATATTTACATGAAGGGCATAGGAAGCTTATGGAGGAGGCGCGAAAAGAAAACGATGTTGTGGTAACAAGTATTTTTGTGAACCCTCTTCAATTTGGTCCAAATGAGGACTATGATCGATATCCAAGAGATGAAGAACATGATCGAAAGGCTATCAAAGAAGAAAAAGTCGATATTTTATTTTACCCTCATGTCAATGAAATGTATCCAAAGGAACAAACGGTACAAATGACCGTTCAAAGGCGTGTGAATGTTCTTTGTGGAAAAAGTAGAGAAGGACACTTTGACGGTGTTGTAACGGTTTTAACGAAATTGTTTAATATAGTTTTTCCAGATCGTATTTATTTTGGAATGAAGGATGCTCAGCAAGTAGCTGTTGTAGATGCTCTATTAGAGGATTACAACTTTTCTATTACACTTCGTCCCGTTGCTACAGTACGTGAAGCGGATGGATTAGCGAAAAGCAGTCGTAATGTTAACTTATCCAACCAAGAGCGTCAGGAAGCCCCAAATATTTATAAAGCTCTACTAGCTGGTAAAACGCTTGTAGAACAAGGTGAAATGGACCCAGAAGTTGTTATAGAGGAAGTTTCCCGTTTCATTCTGGAGCACACCCATGGTAAAATAGATTATGTTGATTGTCTTACGTATCCAAAGTTGGAAAAAGTGGAAACGATAAATAGACAAATGATATTAGCTGTCGCAGTCCAATTTGAACACGCGCGCCTTATTGATAATATCGTGTTTGGTTCAAATGGTCAGCCTTCAACAGCAATTGTATAGGAGGAACGATTATGTTTCGCACCATGATGAAATCCAAAATTCATCGTGCCCGCGTGACGGAAGCAAATCTCAATTACGTTGGCAGTATAACTATAGATCAACATATTTTAGATGAAGTTGGTATTTTACCTCATGAACAGGTTCAAATCGTGAATAATAATAATGGAGCGCGTCTTGAAACGTATGTGATTCCAGGTGAACGCCATAGTGGTGTTATTTGTTTAAATGGAGCAGCAGCACGTTTGGTTCAACCAGATGATATTGTCATTATCGTTTCTTACGCTATGTTAAATGAGGATGAGCTGCAATCATTTAAGCCAAAAGTTGCTTTAATGAATGAGCATAATGAAATTACAGAAATGATTGAACAAGAACCTCCATTAACGTTAAGTAGCTCCCATTGATTTGGGAGTTTTTTTCTTATAAAAGGTAGAATGAAGTAATGAAGTAAGGATACCTGCCTTCATTACACCCGAAAATAAAGAAGGTGAAAACATGCCGAAATTCGTCGTAGTGGATTTAGAGACAACAGGACATACTCCAAAAAAAGGGGATAAAATAATTGAGGTTGGAATGGTTACCATTGAAGATGGTGAGATTGTACACCAATTTCATTCCATGGTAAATCCAGAACAGCCTATACCTTCTTTTATTTCTCAATTAACTGGCATTGAAGATCAGGATGTACAAGATGCCCCCTTGTTTGATGAGATTGTCGATGAAATCGTTCACCTATGTCAGGATGCGTATTTTGTCGCTCATCATGTACAGTTTGATCTTGGTTTTTTAAATCACGCTATACAAGAAACAACAGGAAAATCACTAGATATTCCTGTTATTGATACCGTAGAGCTTGGAAGAATAATGATTCCACAAGCCCCTGGTTATAAATTAGCTCAACTAGCGGAATATTTAGATGTAGCGCATGAAAACCCACATCGGGCTTTAGCTGATGCCTATGTAACAGCAAATATATTGCTACAATTTATACATAAAGCAAAACAACTCCCTTATGAAACCTTACAACAGCTTTCAACTCTTGATCGAAAGTTAAAAAGCGACCTTCATGAGTTATTAAGCAACTGGATGGAGTCCAAAGCTTTTACGATTCAAGAGAGAGAGGACTTAGAAGTATTTCGTGGTATTGCCCTAAAACGAATTCGTGAAGAAGAACAGCGAAACTCACCAGACGTCGAAGGCTTTCAACCCTATTTAGACGATCTTTTAGGGAATGATGGAAGCCTATCAAAGAATATGGAGCGATATGAAGAACGTGGTAGTCAGCGAACAATGGCCACCACCATTTATGATGCTTTCCAATCAGAATCGCATGCATTAATCGAAGCAGAAACCGGTACCGGGAAGTCATTAGCTTATTTGCTACCAGCTGTTTATGAAGCAGTTACAAAACAAAATCGAGTCGTTATCAGTACACATACAACACATCTTCAGTCTCAGCTCTTAGATAAGGAAGTACCCTTACTTCATAAGAATCTTCCTTTTTCATTTACTTCAGCCCTATTTAAAGGAAAACAGCACTACATTAGTTTGAAGAAATTTGAATTTGAACTATACCATGGTACTTCTGATAATTATGATATTACCTTAACGAAAGCTATGCTTTTGGTTTGGCTAACAGAAACGGACACAGGAGATATTGATGAAATTCAGCTTCCTTCTAGTGGGAATATTTTTTGGAGAAGAATCTCAGCTGAAGCTGAAGGTTATATTGATCCTAAGTCACCTTGGTTTTCTCGCTCCTTTTATCAAAGAGCAAGGAAACAAGCACAAAAAGCGGATTTATTAATTACGAATCATTCGCTATTATGCACGGATATCAGTGAAAATTATAGCCTGTTGGCATCGTATAGTAAGCTCATTATTGATGAGGCACATCATCTAGAAGCAACTGCTGCGAAACACTTTGGAAGAAAGATTGACTATGTCTCCATTCAGTATTTACTCAATGAGATGGGGGGGAATTCTGCAGGGGATTGGATTTATGGACTATTATCTTCGTATCCTGAGATGGCCTTAAAGCATGATATTACAAAGTGGGATGAGCTTGTACAAAATTCAAAAGAAGAGTCGGATGAATTGTTTCGTTTTCTATTCTCCTATGTCGTTAAACAGCATAATGCCCATATTTCACTTAATGATGTAGGACGCTATCAATATCGATTCCAGAATGATCAAGAAAACCCTCAAACCTGGAGTACAGTTCAAGAAATGACCAGAAGAGTTTCTTTTTATCTTCGAGATCTAATTCAGTTCTTACACAAATGTAAAAACTGGATAAGTTTAGCTGAAACCTCAGAAGAAGCATCTAGATGGACTGAAGACATTCGGATGTATATCGAAAGGATGGAAGAGGTTATTCATTCACTGGATCATCTACTCCTTTCAGAAGAAGAATCCATTGTAAAATGGATCGAAATTGAGGCATATGGAGCAAAAAATGCCGTATTCTTACACAGTGAGCCTATTGAGATTGCTACCATTATGCAGGACCAATTATTTGCGCAGAAAGAAAGTGTCATTTTAACAAGTGCAACATTAACAATGAAGGATTCATTTACCTTTATGATGAAGCGATTAGGTCTCGAGAAATCATCGACTATTCAGCAAAAGATTCAATCTCCATTTCATTATGAAGATCAAGTTCAGTTGATGATTCCTAATGATTTTCCAAATATTAAATATGGAGACCAAGAAGACTTTATTTACGCAACATGTGAAGCCATTTATTCCTTAGCCACCATTACGAAAGGTAGAATGCTGGTCCTCTTTACATCGTATGACATGTTGAAGAAGACATATTCTGCGATGAAAGAGTTTATTGATCAGGAAGAGTTTATTCTAATTGCTCAGGGAGTATCTAGCGGAAGTCGGTCACGATTAAAAAAGAATTTCCAAGCATTTGATCAAGCTATATTATTTGGAACCAGTTCATTTTGGGAAGGTGTCGATATTCCGGGACAGGATCTAACATCTGTTGTCATTGTACGTTTACCATTTCAACCACCTGATCACCCTGTTTATAAAGCAAAATCAGATGCTTTGAAATCACAAGGTAAAAATGCTTTTATGGAACTCTCATTGCCGAATGCTGTTATACGGTTTAAGCAAGGCTTTGGAAGATTGATTCGGTCCAGTCAGGATCGTGGAATCGTAATGGTTTGTGATGACCGTATCATGAAAGCAAAGTATGGAAAGTATTTTATCGATTCAATACCTTCAATTCCAGTACATTTTGATTCAACTCATAAATTAATGGAAGAGGCGAGAAGATGGTTATGATAACTTCCCTCAAAAATACACATCCTATATAAAGCGACTCTTATAAAACCTTGAAGGAGTCAGTTTTATTAAGGTGTGAGTAACGTGAAAAAGTTCATGATTTTATTGGTCCTTATCATCGTGTTGAATTCATCACAAAACATTGTAGACGCTAGCAAAATTGATATTAATGGGGAAGAAGTGTTATTTGTATTTTTCTCTTTGCCTGATGGAGAAGCAATGTTAATTCAAACGGGACATGGGGAAAATTACCTTGTTAATACAGGCTCCAAAATAAGTGAAAAAATACTGCTAGAGCAAATGAATAATTTAGGAGTTAAACAACTTGATTCGATTATTTTTACAAACCAAAATAAAACAACTTGTGGAAATGCCACACGGTTAATCAAGCGTTATCATGTTCAACAGCTCATTTACTCAGAAGATTTATCTCCTATGTGTACATCAGAAGAGTCAACAATACAACATGCTATTTGGAAAAAAGGAGAAAAACATGAGGTTTCACCAGGTTTATCATTTAGAGTTTTACCAGCTGATACAGAAGATGAAATGTCTTTATATATTATATATGGCAAGACATCCATATTGTATTTAGCTAGTGGAAGAGTTGAGGTAGAAAAGGATTTAATCAATAATGGCACAATACAAGCTGAAATTTTGAAAGTAGGGGACTACGCTCGAACACAATCTCCTTCCATTGATTTATTAGAAAAAGTGGATCCTCATGTTGCTATGATCTATCCCTTAAAAGGAATCAGTCCAAATGAAGGTCTGCTTGAACGATTGAATGAGTCCTGGATTGATGTTTACCAGCTTAGAAAAGTGGGGACTACAACAATTCATTGCAATTTAGAGGACTATGATATGCATCCCAAATAAATAAAAGCTCACACCAGTACGTGTGGGCTTTTATTTACCATCAACAAAAACCATAATAAAAAGACCTGTACGTAAGACGCACAGGTAAGTATAGGTTAGGAAGTTTAAAAAATTTAGGCTACACCATCAAATTGTAAATGGATTCTTGTTATAATTAAGAAGTATTTGTAATGGGGTACAGTACTATTTTGTGCGTTTATAAAGGGAATATGATAGGCAATATTTAAAACGTATAGATGTGGCTCATTTCATTTGAAAAGTGAAGGATTAACCTTTGGAGGGTCAACAATGGGAGATAAAATTGAGGTATTATCAACCACAACAGTGGAATACACAAAAGATTTATACAAAATTGTCGATTCATTAAATCGTACGCTTAAGCGAGACGACTTAATGTTTGGATTAGCATTGGATGAGAATGATGAAAACAAAGCGATTTTCACGATCTATAGAACATAGACGAATCCGTTATGCCATAGTAGGCATAGGTATCCTATTTTTGTTGGCCATAGGGTATTCACTGTACTTATATGTCAGTATCATGCAAGAGAAAACGGATACCTTTTCTGAATCAAAGGAAATGGCAATAAAAGAAACACCTATTGAAAAAGTTTCAACCGTTTATCGCTACCATGGAGCGGCTCGTTATGATATAGTAGCAGGCGTGGAACCTAATGGAGAAGAAGGATTTGCATTTGTTGAGAAAGCAAAAGCAACTGAAGAACAAGAGCAGCTAAATATCAGTTATGTTTCTAAACAAAATACTGTCTCTAAAGACCAAATCTTATCTCAGTGGCGTAACAATTGTCAGGGGTGTGACTTTGAGAAAATCACACCAGCAATAGATAATCAAAAACCTTTATGGGAAATAACGTATTATGATCCTCAAAGTCGTTACGTATTTGATTATTATTACATGAAAAACGCCAAAAAATATGAACAATATCGATTAAAACAATAGATCAAGAAGGAGGACCTCATATGGAATTAGCTAAACGTGTTCAATCCTTAACCCCTTCAAGTACATTAGCGATTACAGCAATGGCGAACGCATTAAAAGCTGAAGGTCATGACGTTATTGCACTAGGTGCTGGAGAGCCCGATTTTAATACGCCTGAACATATCTTAGATGCAGCTGAAAAGGCAATGAGAGAAGGTCAAACCAACTACACGCCCTCTGGTGGTATTCCAGCTTTAAAAGAGGCTATTGTTCAGAAGTATCAACAGGATAACCAGCTTACATATGATCCGAAACAAGTAATTGTAACAACCGGAGCTAAACATGCCTTATATACGTTGTTTCAAGCACTTTTAAATCCAGGTGATGAGGTTATTGTGCCTGCCCCTTACTGGGTAAGTTATCCTGAACAAATTAAGCTAGCGGAAGGGACACCTGTAATCGTAAAAGCAAGTGAAGATAATGACTTCAAATTAACTCCAGAGCAAATTGAAGAAACGATTACAGATCGTACTAGAGCGATTATCATTAACTCACCATCTAATCCAACAGGTATGCTGTATTCGAAAGAAGAATTGCAAGCTATTGGTGAAGTATGTCTGAGAAGAAATATCATGATCATTTCAGATGAGATCTATGAGAAATTGATCTATGGTGATGAATCTCATACTTCCATGGCTCAAATCTCTAATGAGTTAAAAAATCAAACAGTCATCATTAATGGTGTATCAAAATCTCATGCAATGACGGGTTGGAGAATTGGCTATGCAATTGGTGATGAAAAGTTGATTAAGGCTATGACAAACTTAGCTTCACACTCTACTTCTAATCCTACAACGATTGCGCAATATGCTGCATTGTCAGCCTATACTTCATCTCAAGATGCTGTAGAGGAAATGAAAAACGCATTTAGTCATCGTTTAGAGAAGCTTTATGAGTGGATCTCAGATATCCCAGGAGTAGAATGTGTAAAACCTAAGGGGGCCTTTTATTTATTCCCTAATGTTCAGAAAGCTGCCAAGTCGAATGGATTTGATAGCGTAGACGACTGGGTTAAGGCTTTACTTGAGGAAGAGAAAGTTGCACTAGTACCTGGCTCAGGTTTTGGAGCAGAAGAAAATATACGTCTATCCTATGCAACATCATTAGACCAATTAGAAGAAGCGGCCATTCGAATCCGTCGTTTTATAGAAAAGCATCAATCTTAACGTTTTGGAGGGTAACACATGAAAACAACTATATCCCAAGTTCATAAACATGTAGGAGAAGAAGTAACCATCGGCGCATGGTTAGCAAACAAACGTTCAAGCGGTAAAATTGCATTTTTACAACTTCGTGATGGAACAGGTTTTATTCAAGGAGTTGTCGTAAAAGCAGAAGTAGATGAAGAAACATTTGCGCTTGCAAAAAGTATGACTCAGGAATCTTCATTGTATGTAACTGGTACAGTTTCTGAAGATTCTCGTTCACCATTTGGTTATGAATTACAGGTTAAATCACTTGAATTAATTCATGAAGCTGTTGATTATCCAATTACACCGAAAGAACACGGTCCGGAATTTTTGCTAGATCACCGTCACTTATGGTTACGTTCTAAAAGACAGCACGCCATCATGAAAATCCGTAATGAAATTATTCGTTCTACTTATGAGTTTTTCAATACTCATGGTTACACAAAAATTGATCCGCCAATTTTAACAGGATCTTCAGCTGAAGGAACAACAGAATTGTTCCATACCAAATATTTTGAAGAAGATGCATACCTTTCTCAAAGTGGACAGCTTTATATGGAAGCGGCAGCTATGGCTTTTGGTAAAGTGTTCTCATTTGGTCCAACCTTCCGTGCTGAAAAATCTAAGACTCGTCGTCACCTAATTGAATTTTGGATGATTGAGCCAGAGATGGCATTTATGGATCATGAAGATAATCTTGAAGTTCAGGAACAATATGTTTCTCACGTTATTCAATCAGTACTTGAAAACTGCAAGCTTGAACTGCAAGCTCTTGAACGTGACACTACACAGCTTGAAAAAATTCAAGCACCATTCCCACGTATCACATATGGGGACGCGATTAAGCTGTTAAAAGAAAAAGGTTTTGATGATATCGAGTGGGGAGACGATTTCGGTGCACCTCATGAAACAGCAATTGCTGAAAGCTATGATAAGCCTGTTTTCATTACGCATTTCCCTCTAGATATTAAAGCATTTTACATGAAGCCGGACCCTGAAAATCCTGATGTTGCCTTATGTGCTGATTTAATTGCACCTGAGGGATATGGTGAGATTATCGGAGGATCTCAACGTATTGATGATCTAGATCTAATGAAACAACGTTATGCAGAACATGAATTGGGTGAAGATGCTTACAAATGGTATTTAGAGCTTCGTCAATATGGTAGTGTTCCACACTCAGGATTTGGATTAGGTTTAGAGCGTACAGTAGCATGGATTACGGGTACAGAACATGTTCGTGAAACAATTCCGTTCCCACGTTTATTAAACCGTCTATATCCTTAATATTTAATGATACAATAGAACAGAAATTAGATGAAAAGCTCCCAACCCTTGGGAGCTTTTTCAATCATTGCTTATCTCTAAATCATAAATAAACGTGTTATAATCATGTATTGGAATGTAACGAACGTATAGTAATGTTTTTGATCATAAAGGGTAGAGGTGAAACACTCAATATGAATTGGATTAACACGTTATTAAAAGACCAGATGAGTTTCCCTAAACGATTGTTAACGATGTACATGGACTTAGGGTTAAACGAAAGAGATGTTATGGTCATTTTGCAAATTCATCGATATCAACAAGAAGGAAATGATTTTCCAACACCAAATGAATTAGCTCAATTTTTATCTTTCTCTGAACAAGATTGTTCTCAGGTACTCAGAAAACTGATTCAGAAGGGATACCTGACCATTGAACAGTCTACTGGTAGTGATCAAGTGATTAATGAGAGCTATTCTTTATTTGTACTTTGGGAAAAACTTACCGAAGATCCAGAAGAATCGTACGAAACAAACAATCAAAGTGATGATCAGCCGAACTTATTTGTATTATTTGAACAAGAATTTGGACGACCATTATCTCCATTTGAAATTGAAACCGTAAATATATGGATCGATGAAGACCAACAAGAGCCAGCTCTTATAAAAGCAGCACTTCGTGAGGCTGTTTTAATGGGGAAATTAAACTTTAAATATATTGATCGAATTTTACGAGAGTGGAAAAAGAAAGGTATAAGAACTGTACAACAAGCTAGAGAAGCAAGTAAATCTTTTCGAAGCCAACAGGGGAGCTCAAGTAACCAAGAAACTTATCAAAAACGAAATCGCGATTCCTCTATTTATTACAACTGGCTGGAAGAGGACGAGTAAGGAAGGGGAAGGTGTATGTTAAACCAATCTCAAATGCGTGAAGTGCTTGATACATTGAAGGATATGTTCCCAGAAGCAGATTGTGAACTAAATCATGAGAATCCATTTGAATTATTGGTTGCTGTTGTTTTATCAGCACAGTGCACGGATGCATTAGTTAATAAGGTTACAAAAGAATTATTTAAAAAGTATAAAACACCTGAGGACTATGTGAATGTACCTCTAGAAGAGCTTCAAGAAGACATTCGTTCAATTGGGTTGTATCGAAATAAGTCTAAAAATATTCGTAAGTTGAGTCAGATGCTGATCGATGAATATGATGGAGTTGTTCCTCACTCTAAGGTGGAGTTAGAGAAACTTGCTGGAGTGGGGAGGAAAACGGCTAATGTAGTAGCTGCTGTAGCTTTTGATGAACCTGCAATAGCTGTTGATACGCATGTAGAGCGTGTTTCTAAACGCTTAGGGATCTGTCGTTGGAAGGATTCTGTGCTTGAAGTCGAGAAAACTTTAATGAAGAAGGTTCCGAAAGAAGAGTGGAGTGAGACGCATCATCGTATGATTTTCTTCGGTAGATACCATTGTAAAGCCCAATCACCTCAGTGTGATATTTGTCCATTACTTCATTTATGTAGAGAAGGGCAGAAGAGGATGCGTAAGAGAGAAAAAGCATCGAATGTGTAAATAAAGAGCATGAACATTTGTTTTAAGTAGTTCGATTTTTTGAGTATGATTGATACTCTTAATTGAGCTGCTTTTTTTATTGGCGCTTATTTTATTATTCAATTATATGGCAGGATTGTTGAAGACTTGAAACTGAGAGGAGTCCGTTGCTGTTGAGTAATTTGTTGCGGTCAGTGAAACGGCAAGCCTGTTGTTGCCCCACACGACGTGGGGTAGTTCTACGTTGCCACATGATGTGGCGGTTTTGGTAGAACCTCCATTGTATAGCCTCCTCGTTCCTGCGGGGTCTCGTCTTGCCTTTGCTACCACGACAGTTTGCCGTTTCCTTCCCTCCACGCGATTATGGAAACTAACGGACCATAATTTTGCTATCCCACCTCATGTTGGTTGGAAATCATATTCAGAGAAGTTGTTCAGAGCCTTGTCATGATAGGGTTATACTACCTGGAAACAGAACACCTCATCCCAGAACTAAGGCGGTTCCGTTAATCTCCATTCGGCTAAGGCGGGCTGTGGAACGGGTTGACTCCTCCGGTAGAAAGGGCGAGCGAGATCCCGCAGGAACGAAGTGACGAGGAAGCTCGATCGGTCTTCCGGGGAAAGCAACCCGTTCCACAGCCCGCCGATCTGCACAAAAGCAACGGAACCATACGCACATTATCTCGATTCCAAGTCTTCCAGATAAGGGGGCTAACATGGATGAATAAGAATAATATACTCATCAAAAAAAGAGCATCAAATCTTAATAAGATTTGATGCTCAATTTATTTACTTCATATTTTAAGCTGCGTCATCCGATGATTGGCTGTCACTTGAACTGGAACTATCACTCGTATTTGAATCGTCAGTAGAACCGGAATCTGTTGAACCGGAACCATCTGAAGAGGAATCATCAGTGGAGGATCCATCATTCGTACTATCGGACCCAGATGAGTCTGAATCGTTATTATTGGAGCCACTATCGTCCTGATTATCCTCGTCATTATCTTTTTTCTTGTCTTTTTTCTTGTCTTTTTTATCATCGTCACCGTTTAAGTCATCAAGAAGATCATCAAGCTTGCTCTTCTCAGGAATATCAATAGTAACGGTATTTGGATCACTCTTATTTTCAGGATTCTTATCGCTGACTGCAACCACTTCAAACGTATAGGTTTCGCCTTTTTGAAGGTTTGATACTTCTAATTGAGTATTGCCATATCCTTCTGCAATTGATTGCATAGGTTGACCTTCAGGGGAACCTGCAATGTTAAAGGAAACTTGTTTATCTTCATCAGCTTCATAATCCCAAGTTAGTTTAACCGTTCCTTTTTCCTCATCAAATTCAGCTTTAAGGTCTTTTACAGGATCAAGCTTTTCGAATTGATCTGATTTTTCTTGAGGTTCTGTTCCTTCTACGAAAAGTTCATATTTGATTTGTTCTTCTGGTGTAAACTCACTAGGTAGTTTTGGAGGCTTAGTCCCCATCTCTACCGGGCTTTTAACAACAGAAGAAGGCTTCTTGAAGTCAGGGGTATCAATTCCTTGAGATATGTGACCCATCAAGTTACTAAATGCTTGTTGTGGAATGTATTTAGCGCTTGCTGGAACACTATTTTTTGGTGAAGGATACCCTGACCATACAGAGATCGTATAGTTCGTTGTGTAACCTGTAAACCAAGAATCTGGTGTACCATGTTCATTATTTGTGGTACCTGTTTTACCTGCAACAGGAACTCCTGGTACTTTAGCTCTCGTTCCTGTACCCCATTGAACAACGTCTTTTAACATGTCTGAAATCATATAAGCTGTATAATCTTTCATTGCTACATGTGATTCATTCTTAAACTCTACAGGGCTTCTACTTCCTTGGAATTCTACACGGCGAACGGCATAGGGTTCATTATAAACGCCTTCGTTACCAAACGCACTATAGGAAGCAGCTAATTGTAATGGTGTCACACCTGTACTTGCACCACCAATGGCATTCGATTCGTGCATCGTTTCACTCTCGAAGTTAATGCCTAAGCCTTCAGCAAACTTTTGTGCACGTTTAAGACCAACTTCAGCTAATGTTTTTGCTGCAGGCACGTTACGAGAAAGGGCAAGTGCTCTACGCATGGTCATTGTACCTAAATAATCTCCGTCCCAGTTGTTCACATCCTTATGGGGTGGAGTTTTATACTTATAAGGTTCGTCTTTTAGTAAATGATACGTAGACCATTGAAGGTGTTCAATTGCTGGTCCGTAGTCTACGATTGGTTTAAATGTAGAACCTGGCTGTCGACCTTTTAACTGTGTTGCGTAGTTGAGAGTAGCCCCAACTTTGTCCTTATTTCTTCCTCCACCAATTGCTCGAATTGCTCCAGATTTGGTATCCAAGACAGCTAAGCCTGTTTGAAACTCTTTGTCTGGAAATGGAAGAGGACTGTTTTTACCCAATAGCTCTTCTGCACGTTTTTGTGCTTTCGGATCTAACGTTGTATAAACTTTTACGCCATCCTCATAAATATTTACATCATTTAATTTTTGTTCAACTTCCTTGATTGCTTGCTCTAAGAAGCTATCGTAAGGAATATTGGAAGAATCTGATTCTTTTGTCACCAACGATTCTACTTTAACTTTTTTAGCCTCTGCAGCTTCTTGTTCAGTAATTTTACCGTGCTGAACCATAAGCTTTAACACAATATTTTTACGCTCCTGAGCTAAATCTGGATTGTCAAAAGGATCATATGCCGCAGGGCGCTGTGGAATACCTGCTAATAGAGCTGCCTCTGGCAATGTAAGCTCGCTAAGTTTTTTATTGAAGTAAAGGTCAGCAGCTTTAGCTATACCATAAGCATCGTTGGCATAGTAAATTTTATTAAGATACATCGTTAGGATTTCATCTTTTGAGTACTTTTGTTCAAGTTTTAAGGCAAGCCATTGTTCTTGTACTTTACGCTCTAGCGTTTTCTTTTGACTTAAGAAGGCGTTTTTAACAACCTGTTGGGTGATTGTACTTGCACCTTCAGCTCCGTATCCTTCTGTGATATTGGCATAAACAGCTGCTAAAATTCTTCGAAAGTCAATACCCATGTGATCGTAGAAACGGGAATCTTCAGTAGCAATAACCGCTTTTTCTACTACTTCTGGTATTTGATCTTGTGTTATTTTGGTTCGTTTTTGAGCTCCGAGTTCAGCAAACAAATTATCATCTTTATCATAGAATTTTGCTGATATAGGACTTGAGAGTTTATCAGGATTTAGTTCGGGTGCACCTTGGACATAATAAATGAATAAAGAGCCAATTCCGATTGCCCCTATAACTCCTAATACTAAAATGGCCATGATCATTCGTTTCATGATTGGCTTTTGGTTTTGTTTTTTACTTTGTTTGAGTTCTTTTTTTCGTGCTGTACGAGATTGACTGTTTTGTGCCATCTCTCATCTTCCTCCGTTCTTAAAAGTACATTTCATCAATTACGCTTAAATAATCGACTCGTATATGATATTGAAGTTGGATGAAATGTCCTTCTTGTTGAATAGTTTGATACGGAATGGATTTTCTTCCGCCATTATTTTGACGATCCCAGTGTTGAAAAAGTTTCTCTGCAGGGAAAAAATATGTCTCCTCCAATTGGGAAAACCTTAATATAGCAAAACAGACTCCATCTTGTTCGCATACTTTTTTCATGTGTTCAACCTGATGCTCATGAATATTGGCTAGAGGAAAAGAGGTTTTGTTTCTTGTTTCTTTTGCTTCAAAATCAATATATTTTCCTCTATAAATACCATTATAGTCAGTGGTTGATGCTTGTTTGAAATAGGCTTCCTTAATAACAGCAGCACTTCTTTTAGGATAATCCACATTAACAATTTGCACAGGTGTTGGTTTTTTGTGAATGACAGCTCGTCCTGATGTTAAATAAGCTTGATTCGATTGATTTATATCTTCTTCAAGTGTCATTCCACGATTAGAAAAATCAGGCTTTTGTTTTGGTTTTCGATTCGTCACTGCATTGTTGTTAGTTTTCTTCCCATTTGGATAGTTCATACATAAAACCTCCCTATGCATGTATGTATCATATCAAAAATAGAAGAAAAATGAGAAGGAAAAATTCATTCCCTTAAAGATCGTTCAACAACTACTTCTAAATTAACGTTTTTCGAACATGCTAAGAGGGAGGTGAAAATATGGACGCTAGAGAAGAACAAATACTGATTCAACACATAAAAGAACAGACATCCATCCATAACGTCGATAATATTTCCCGTACAAAAGCCTATCAAAACTTATATTTTTCCTATCCTGAAATACGTTGGGCTTTTTTAGCAAGCATGGTCTCTCGCAATGCAGGGTGGAATATAACTGATTTACAAATGGACCCTTTTCAATCCATGCTATCAAAACAAGAAAAACGTAATTTATTCTCTACTTATGAACGTGCAAATTGGCTTATATTTTCCGATGCTTATCCTCAATTACTTCTATATGCTTTATCTTGTGAAATAGGACAGGCACTATTTCATTTATTATCTGAGTTCCGCATTTCGAAATTTATGGAAAAAGAGTGGATTTATTTTTGGGAGAATAGAGATCATTCTCGTTTAGTTACAGCCCTTATAATAAATGAGCAAAATGTTATCCAGAAACCAGTCATTGAACAGTCCTATTATAAACATGAGGTGTTTGAAAAATTACCGTTTCGATCTCAAGATTTATTCCATTTGAGCGCCGTATTATTCCCAACGTTAAGAGGTAAAGTCTATGGTGCATACGTTCATGGTTTCTTTCACTTATCCAATCGGATTATGTTAGGTAAAAAGCTGGCCGCATTATTATTTCACAAGGATTTGTATGATGAATTTGTAGCTTTTGCGAAATACGCTGAGCCCCTGGGTTCACGTATAGAGTATGAGCGGTACTTTACAACCAGAATGCCAAAAGCTCCTATGCTTCGAATGGTTTACCCTGTTATCACTCATCAAGATAATATTCGAAAAGATTGGTATCATTCAGGGCGGTCAGTGAAGAAAAAATGGTGGAAAGAAGAGGAAGCAGATCTTACTAAGGATGTTAGTAATCGGTTTTATGCCAAGCGTTACATGTTACAAGCTTGGGATCGATTGGAGAAAACAAGTATAAGCAAAAAATAGCAAGCCTGTTTATAAGGCTTGCTATTTTTAATACTTGAAGCGAATCACTTCTTTTACTTATGTCGCTGGGCGATTTTCACCATCTAGCTTAGGATTTCCATCGCCTTTGAAGTCTTGATTTCTTTGCTTTGGTTCTTCGTTATTTAATGGTTTTTTCTGTTGTGTATTTCTACCTTTTTTACCCATTATTATCCCTCCTCGACAATTAGTGTGCGTCTCCGTCAAAAAATCATGCAAAATTAGAAAAAATGCTGATTTTCACTTTCTTTGTCTCATTTCTTCTACTTTTGTCAAGTGTGAAGGAGTTACAGGAATCAAGAAGAAATAGTGTTTAAAGATAACTTTTAGGAGGAGTCAATATCATGGGTTTAGCAGCTAAAAAGATGGAAATGTATCGAGAAGGAATGTCCAAAAGAGAGTTTGAAAAAGCTTGGATGGAAATGATGGATCGTGTTCATGTCATTGATGAAAAAGTTTCTAAAAAAGCAGATGAAGTTGTTTTAACAATGGTCCTTTCTCATAGACAAGAAATTGAGCACCTACAATCTGAATGCATTCGGCTGAACCAGGAATTGAGAGAACTCCAAAAACGACAAAGGCAACAAGTGAATAAACAAATAGTAGAAAAAGCTGAACCAAAAAAGAATCTTTTACAACGCCTATTTCGTAGGTGATGAATCCCTTTCCTTCATGTTAAAGTAGAAGGGAAGGAGTGAAGCATTTTGATGAAGTCGCTTGAAGAAACGATTATGGAAGTAAAGAAAAATTTAGATCAATTAAAAGATCTTTTCTTACAATCTGAAAAGCCTCCAGATCGTAAGGATCGAGAGCTTTTTGAAAAGGTTAAGAAGGAATCAAAACCATTATTCGAACTCAATGAAAAATGGGCTGATCTAGCTGAGCAATATACCTATAAAGTTGAAAACTCGGTTGTTTATCCTTTACAAATAAAGAACACTAAAGAAAATTTTGAACTTGTTATATTACACAGTTATTATATTGATGTTCCCAAAAAACGATATATGGAATTATATAACTCCATTCATTATGTTCTTGATCAATTATTGGATTCAATTGAAATGAATAAAGAAGCAGACTCTTAAATGGAGTCTGCTTTTAACATGCATGATTTATTCTTTAATAGCTCCGCCTTTGGAAGCATGCATACTTTTCGGTTTTTGTTCACCTTCCTCAGCAAAGCGCTTCGCAGTGAGTGGTTTTTCATGTTCGTGATTTTGTCTTTTAACTTTATAACCTTTTCCTCGACCCATACTCATTCCCCTCCTTTCACTTTATAGTATTTTTCAAATACGCAACTTCATTCTTAAGGAAATGAGAAAAAACAACGATGCAATGTAGCTTAAAGGGGAATATAATGTAATGAGGGAGTGAAGTAATTGGAATACCTCAAAATGAGAAAAGGTCAACAACTTGTCATTGGACAAGTATTAGATATCCAAGGTGAAATGATGGAAATAATCGTCCATGATCGTTCAAAAGTACATGTAGGAAGTTTATGGACCTGTACTTATGAACATATTGAATTTAAATCAAAAGTATTAAAGAAAGACGGTTTTCACATTTATTTGTATTTACCGTTGTTTTTGGATAAATTCCCTGATAATCGAAGAAAACTACCTCGTGTGCCGTGTTCTTTTTCAGCATTTTTATATCAGGTGCAAGGTGGCGTATATAGTTTTGCTGGAACAGCTACAGTTATTGACATAAACGTCAAAGGGTTTGGTTTATTATCCTCTGAGAAATTTGAAAATGAAAGTATTTATGATATTCACATTAATGATGAGAAACTTGAAGTAAAGCCTTCGATCAAAATAAAGAATATAGCTGATTGTGAAGCGCAGAATAGATACGGTTGTGAGATTTTAACAATTAGTGATGAACAACTGTTGTCTATTCGAGAATATATGTTATCTCAGCAAATTTTTTCTCCTAGAAAATAAAACTTTTTTATTTTCCATTCGTATAACATAGTAGGAAGAAAAGAGGTGGAGGTTGTGCGAGTTTTTTTAGTTGCTCTTATTTCTATATTACAGTTTTTGGGTATCGCACTGCTGGTCTTACAGAGTTGGATAATGGGGCTGATTTTAATTGTAGCCTCTTATGTAACGCTAGGAGTAATTATGTTTTTACTTATAAAAGATAGACTGAGGGAAAAGAAGGAGGATGAAGAGAATGATTATCGTGAATACTGATTTTATTCCAGGCCATGAAATCAAGGAATTAAAAGGGTTTGTCAGAGGAAGCACTGTGCAATCTAAAAATGTAGGTAGAGATATTCTTGCAAGCCTTAAAAATTTAGTGGGTGGAGAACTCGTAGACTATACCAAAATGATGGATGAAGCAAGACAGCAAGCTATAGGTCGAATGAAAAAGCATGCTGAAGAAAAGGGTGCTGATGCTGTCATTAACGTTCGATTAGAAACATCAAATGTAACAAATGCAGCTTCAGAAATCATTGCTTATGGTACGGCTGTAACAATTAATGAAATCAGTAATAATTAATGTGTTATAAAAGGAGATAACCTAAAATGGTTATCTCCTTTTATATTTATGAAGTTTTAATTTTTCCTCTTCGAATTCGATACAGAATTAAATAAAAGGAAGGTAGTAATATTAGTGTAAGAATGGTTGAAAATAACAGACCTCCAACAATTGAAATAGCTAAGGGTCTGAACAACACATCACCTGAAAAAGCAATTGGTAATAAAGCAGCAATTGATGTAAGTGATGTTAAAATAATAGGTCGTAAGCGTGAACGACCAGCCTCAATAACTGCCGTGTGTATAGATTGTGATTCTCGGTGATTTTGTTCGATGAAATCAACCAAAATTACCGAGTTACGGACCACAATTCCAGATAGTGATACGATTCCTAATACAGCTAAAAAGCTAAGCGGCTCATTGGTTACAAACAAACCAATTATGGCTCCTGTTACAGCAAGGAAAACTGTACTTGTAATCAATAAAGGAATGGTTAGTGAGTTAAATTGAATAGCCATCACTAAATAAATCAAGAATAAGACGATTACAAACAGCTTTGAAACTTCGATAAAGAATTCTTGCTGAGCATTTAATTCACCACTATTTGTAAAGGAGTAACCCGCGGGTAATGTTTTCTCAAACTCGTTAATGACTTCATTTGCTTCTTTTTGAAATGAATTTGAACTTTCTTCTCCGTACCCTTTAACGGTCACAGTCCTTTCTCCATCCATATGTGGTATTGAGCCTAATTGATTTGATTTTTCTTGTTCGATTAATTCATCTAATGTGAAAACTCTCGGTGTTCCCTTAGATGTAGAGGATCCAGTAACTCTTAAGGCTTCTAAATTAACGCCAGATCCATCACCATCATTTAGTAATAATTTCATATCATAGCGATTCACACCGTTATCAAATACACGTAACGGAATGCCAGTATTTGCAACTTGGAGTTGGGATGATATTTGATCAATGGATATATTATTCTCAGCTATCTTCGCTCGATCTAACGAATACTCAATATATGGTTGCTCGTTATTCATATTTAGCGTTATGAGTTCAGTTGAGTCAAGCTTAATCAATTCTTTTTTCAAGTCGTTCGCAGTTTGAATTAATTGCTCAAGTTTAGGTCCTTGAATATTTACTGCAATTGGTGCGCTAGGAGGAGGGCCAGCCGTTATGGTTTCAAGGAAAATCTCACTCTTTGTAAATTTGTTACGAAGCTTTTCCTCCCAATTGTTTATAAAGTTTGAGGCGCTTTGCTGAGATTTATTCACTCGAATTAGAATTTGACCAGTATTTTCTCCACTTTGTTGAAGTGTAGAACTAAATAATGGTGGCATTCCACTTCCAGCAAAAATAGCTGTTTCTTCTACAACTTCACTATTTTGCTTAATAAATGATTCCATTTCTTCTAATTGACTGCGAGTTTGATTTAATGTTGTCCCTTGTGGAGCGGTAACAGAAATCGTTACTTCTTTTCGGTCAGCAGATGGGAAAAATTCAAAAGGGATTTTAATTGCTAGACTAGCTAATAGAGCACACACAATTAATCCAGAAAACCCAATTATTATAGGGCGCTTTGTTACCTTAGGTAAGATCTTATCTGCATAAATCATTTCTAGTTTAGAAAAAAAGCTTCCCAGTAAACCTGATTTGGATTGCTCAGCTTTCGAGTCTTTCCGTTTTTTTCTTATATATAGTACTGTAGGGATTAAGGTTAACGACAATATTGTTGAAGCTACTATAGTTGCGATCAGGGTAGTAGGTAATGCACGTATAAAATCACCATTACTACCAGACAAAAAAGTTAAAGGGAAGAAGCTAAAAACAATCATCAATGTTGATGTAATAATAGAAAGTCTTACATCTTTAATACCACGAATTGTTCCCTTCCAAGCACTATCTCCTAATTGGAAACGTCGTTGAATGTTGTCATTTACTACGATGGCATCATCAACAAGGATACCGATGGCAATAATGATGCCAATAATCGAAATTTGATTTAAGTCTACACCTACATATGGTAGGGGGATAAGTCCGATTAATACTGATATAGGAATAGCGATTGCGACAAGTAAAGCTGATGAAAATGGTAACCCAATCATCATAATCAGCAATACTGCAGCAAGTGAAATCCCGAAAGAAGTAAGGAGATTCGTAAATACTTCTTCAATTAATGTATTTTGACTATAAAACTGCTCCACAGTTATGTTGTCAGGTAGGTTACCTGATAAACTTTTAATCTCTTCATCAATACGGTCTTGTAAAGCAGATATATTCATACCTTCTTTGGCCTTAATCGTTAATGATAAAGATGGCTGTTCCTTATACGTAATTAAGTCTTTTACTTCAGTATGAGTTAAATTAATTGCTCCAATATCATTGAGTGTTATGCTTTCACCTTGAGGATTTAGACCTACTGAAATGTCCTCTAACTCTTTCCAATCAGATGTTTTGTTTAATCTTAATTGATAGAGTTTTTCATCCTCTTCAATGGTACCAATAGCTCCTGGAGATAACTCCTTTTGTAAAGAATCAATGATTTGTAAAGGTGAAAGGGACTGATTATTAAGTTTTTCTGCATCCAGTGTAATTAAAAGCTGTTCTTCTGGTAACCCTTTAACTTGAACGGATTGAACACCTGATATATTTGATAATTGCTTTTGCCAATTTATTATTAAATCGTGAGCCTTATATAAAGTATCATAATTCTGAGCTTTCAAATGATACGAGGAAACTGCTGTCATATTTAAATCAGTATTTACCGATGAGTCTTGAACTTCTTCTGGGAAAGTACGTGCTATGTCTGAAATGGATTGTCTAATTTTGGAATAGGTGACTTTGTTGTTTACGTTTCCTTCTAGCGTGACAGTAACGGATGAAAAGCCAGTGGTGGAAATGGATTCTACAGTATCTACACCTTCAATATCCTTGATCTTATCTTCTATCGGATTGGTAATCGTACGCTCTACATCTAAAGGAGTTGCACCAGGAAATGGAGTTGTGATTGATGCAATGTTTACATTAATTTCGGGTAGATCTCTCTTAGGTAACTGATAATATGTAAAAATGCCAGTAGAAACTAACAAAAAGATAAATACAAGAACAATTTTTCTGTACCTTAGTATCCAATTCATCTACATTCCTCCTTAAACAAAACTTTTACAAAAATTATACCTTACTTAAAATAACTTTGGCTAACAAAACGATTGGAACAAAGATTGGTAAAAAGAGCTACAACAAATGTTTGATAACGCTTTACAGTCTATCAATTTTTGCTTATAATTATTATCCATTTACTTATGAAAGGGCGTTCATCTATGAATACAGAAGACTTGATAAAACGTGCAAAAACAATACGCGAAAAAGCCTATGTACCGTATTCTAAATTCCCAGTTGGTGCTGCATTACTAACAACATCAGGGAAGGTATATGATGGTTGTAATATAGAAAATGCTGCATATCCTGTGACTTGTTGTGCAGAGCGTGTAGCTATTTTTAAAGCCATTTCTGAAGGGGAAACGTCTTTCGATACATTAGCTGTTGTAGCTGATACAGATCGTCCTGTACCACCATGTGGTTCTTGTCGCCAAGTTATTAGTGAATTTTTTGATGCACAGTCTAAAGTTCACACAACAAATCTTCAAGGTGACGTAAAAACGTTAACTGTAGATCAATTACTACCGTATTCATTTTCAGCTAATGATCTAAACGATCATGAATAATGTTGGTTTTCAACTGCTTATACCTTAATTGGTGTGAGCAGTATTTTTATATGATAATCCAATACTTATCCCGTTCCTATAGAATTAGGATTCTTACCTGAAAATAGGTATGTGTCTTAGTACATGTCTCCCTCCTTCAACATAGGTTATTAGTGAACCTAGAATTAAGAAGGGAGAGACGATTATGCGTCCAAGAAGAATGTGTGGTTGTGGACCAAGACCACAAATGGTAAGTCCAGCTCAACAAAAAGTATATCCAACAAAGCAATGTGTAAAGCATAACTTTTTTCAACAAGAGGTAGACCACATTCATCCTACTCATACAACGAATGTTAACCATGTCAATGTATTGAACAAACATTTCTTCCCTCAATCTCAGTCTGATGTTACTCAAGTTTCTCAGCAAAATGTTAATATGGGACCAGGAAGCCAAGTAGCTGGAGCATCAACAGGGCCAATGGGTGGTCCTGGCATGATGGGACCAGGTGGACCAGGTCAAATGGGACCAGGAAGCCAGGTAGCTGGAGCATCAACAGGACCAATGGGCGGCCCGGGAATGATGGGACCAGGTCAAATGGGACAATGTCCAATGGGACCGAACCAAATGGGTCCAATGGGTATGAAACCAAAAAAATGCGGTTGTTAGTCTAAAGAAAGAATAGTGAGCTGGTTCTCCAGCTCACTCTATACATAAAGGAGTTTCGTATGAAGATTATAGCCGTTTCAGGATACAAACCAATGGAAATGGGATTATTTCAAATAGATGATCCTAAAATTGATTATGTAAAAGAAACGATTAAACGTAGATTACTCCCCCTAATTGAAGAAGGGTTGGAGTGGGTATTAATTTCAGGTAATATGGGAGTTGAAATATGGACAGGCGAAATCATACTTGATTTAAAGAATGAATATGATATAAAGCTAGGGGTTTTTCCGCCATTTTTAAATCAAGAAAGCAGGTGGCCTGAGAAACAACAAGAGCAATATCGTATGCTAATAGAGAGTGCAGATTTCTTTAAACCATTGTATAATAAAGAATATGATGGACCCTATCAGTTTCAAGCCAGAGACCAGTGGTTATTAGAAAAAAGTGATGCTTGTATACTCTTGTATGATGAAGAAACAGGAGGAAGCCCTGCATATTTTTTAGAGAAAGCAAAGCAATACCAAGAGAAGCATGATTACCCTATTTATTATATTACACCATTTGATATTGATGATACGGTTCGTGAAATGATGATGGAGGATCCAAATTACTGGTCTGATTAATCCAACAATAAATTGACATTAATTGCTTCATCTGCAAAGATTATGATAAGAGCTATAAGTTTGAGGTGAAAGAAATGGGTTTAGAACGAGTACAGTATTCAAGTAAAGATATTCTGGAAAAAGATTTTAAAACAGCCATTCGAGGTTATAATCAAGAAGAAGTAGATCAGTTTTTAGATGACGTTATTCAAGATTATGATGCTTTTCAGAAAGAGATTGAGCGATTAAAGCAAGAAAATGAGCAATTAAAGAAGCAAAACCCAGGGGCTCAACAGCAATCATCATCACCTGCCCCTAAAAGAACAAGAAGTGCTACACAACAACCTCAGCAAGGACAAGTTAACTATGATGTCTTGCAGAGGTTATCAAACTTAGAAAAAGCTGTTTTCGGGAAAAAGTATTCTGACTCTTAATGGACTGATTTCCAACATTTTTATAATGAAAGGGTCACTCTCTCGTGGTACAATGAATTTTACAGGGTTAGATGAGCTTTCAATAAACATTCCGTATTGAGGGGTGTTCTAACGCTTAAGTTTTCAATAGAAAGTCATTGACCTAACGACTTGAAAAGATTAAAATATATGAGCGGTTGATGAATGCTTGGGTAATCGCTGGATGATCTATCATTCAGAGGAAAGTCCATGCTCGCACAAGCTGAGATGCTTGTAGTGTTCGTGCTTGACGAAACCATAAGTCAAGGTAGTGTAACAGCTAACGGCAGAAAAATGACCTACGTCACTTGAAGATAAGGTCAGAGTATCTTGAAAGTGCCACAGTGACGAAGTTCGCTTGGAAACAAGCGAAGTGGAACGAGGTAAACCCCGCGAGCGAGCAACCCAAAAATAGGTAGGGGCACTCTTCTGAGGGAACTAAACCAATATGAAGAGACAAGCTATAGGCTTGTAGATAGATGATTACCACCTTATGTACGAGGTTGACCACCGATAGGAGTACGAGGGTACAGAACATGGCTTACAGAGCATTCATCAGGTCTTTTTTTACTTATGACACCCTTTCTAAAGCTAGAAGCTTAGAAAGGGTTTTTTATTAATTTAAGAGAATGCACAATTAAATTTGTGTTTTTCTAAGACATAAAGCGAGCATATTAATACATAGCTACGTAATAGCAATAAAGGAGTGCAAGGGCATGCCAAAAAAAGTTAACCTCATCGCGACATCTGCAATGGGATTAGAATCCGTTGTTGCAAAAGAGGTAAAAGATTTAGGTTACGAAGATGTTACAGTTGAAAATGGAAGGGTGCGTTATCAAACAGATGTGAGTGGTATTCCTAGAAGTAACTTATGGCTTCGTACAGCTGATCGTGTAAGGCTTGTGGTTGGTGAATTTCAAGCTACAACCTTTGACGAATTATTCGAGCAAACAAAAGCCTTACCTTGGGAGAATTTCATTCCTGAAGATGGTTCAGTACCTGTTATTGGAAAATCGGTTAAATCAACGCTACACTCAGTTCCCGATTGTCAATCCATCGTGAAAAAAGCAATTGTAGAACGTATGAAAAAAATGTACGGACTTGCTTCTTCTCGTATTCAAGAAACAGGTCCAATGTATCGGGTTGAAATTGCTCTACATAAAGATACAGCGCTGTTAACCATTGATACAAGCGGAAGTGGACTGCATAAAAGAGGTTATCGAACTGGGCAAGGTGAAGCCCCGTTAAAAGAAACGTTAGCTGCAGCTTTAGTTCAACTTACGAACTGGAAACCGGATTTTCCTTTTGTAGATCCTTTCTGTGGATCAGGTACTATTCCAATTGAAGCAGCTCTTATTGGACAAAATATTGCTCCCGGCTTCAACCGTGAATTCGCTTCTGAAGAATGGGATATGATTCCATATAATCTTTGGGAAGATGCATTTAATGAAGCTGAAGAAGCTGCTAATTATGATCAACCACTTGATATTACAGGGTTTGATATTGATGGACGCCTAATAGATATCGCTAAAGAAAATGCTATGGAAGCAGGTCTTGGTGAATTAATTACATGGAAACAGATGCAAGTGAAGGATTTTCGTCCTCAAAGTGCGAATGGTTATATTGTAGGAAATCCACCGTATGGAGAAAGAATGGGTGACAAGGAAGAAGTAGAACAAATGTATAAAGACTTTGGTGGGATTATGAAAGACTGTCCTTCTTGGAGTGTATACATCATCACTTCTCATCCTAACTTTGAAAAATTGTATGGAAAAGAAGCAACGAAAAAGCGTAAATTATTTAATGGCTTCATCAAAACGGATTACTACCAATATTTCGGTAAGCATAAATAAAAGAGGAGGAGAACCATGGGGGAACAGTGGAATCAAACAGAAGAACAGTTTATGAATTATGTGAAGGAAATGAGTCAATACGGAGAGGCCATTTCATTAATGGCTTGGGACCTTCGCACATATGCTCCTAAAAATGGAGTAGAAGGCCGTTCAGATGTTATTGCTACGTTATCTCAAAAAGTACACCAAATGGCAACTTCTGATGAGATGAAGGGCTATATTGAAGCATTAAAAGGTCATACTCAAGACGAGATAATTCAGAAAAGTATTGAGGAATGTGAAAAGGAATACAACAAACACTCCAAAATCCCTTCAGATGAATATAAAGAGTATGTCTCTCTTCAAGCTAAATCAGAGGCAGTTTGGGAAGAAGCAAAAGAAAAAAATGATTTTGAAATGTATCGTCCTTACTTAGAGAAAATGGTTGAATATAATAAACGTTTTGCTGAGTACTGGGGTTATGAGAAACATATCTACAATGCACTTCTTGATAACTTTGAGCCAGGTGTAACAGTCGATGTTTTAGATGAAGTATTTCCGGCTGTACGCAAATCTTTAACAGACTTACTACAACAAATTAAAAAATCAGATGTGAATCCCGATCCAACTCTTTTAACAGGTCATTTCCCTAAAGAGCAACAAGAAGTGTTTAGTTTAGAAATCCTAAAACGTATGGGGTATAACTTTGAGGGTGGACGCTTAGATGAAACTGTTCACCCATTTGCAATTGATCTAAACCAAGGAGACGTTCGTGTTACAACGAAATACGATGAAAAGGATTTCCGGACAGCAGTGTTCGGTACTATTCATGAAGGTGGACACGCGTTATATGAACAAAATATTAGTCCTAAACTTGCTTATACACCATTAGCAGGTGGTACTTCTATGGGGATTCATGAATCACAATCCTTATTCTGGGAGAATTTCGTTTCTAGAACAGAAGCATTTTGGAAGAACCATTATGAACTATTCTTATCCCATGCACCTGAATCGTTTCAACACGTAAAGTTTGAAGATTTTTATCGTGCTGTCAATGAAGTGAAACCTTCATTTATTCGAATTGAAGCGGATGAACTAACTTATTGTCTTCATATCATGGTACGCTATGAACTTGAAAAAGCTTTAATTAATGATGAAATTCAAGTGAAGGATCTACCTGAGTTGTGGAATGACAAAATGGAAGAGTATCTTGGTATTCGTCCTAAGACTGATCAAGAGGGCGTACTACAGGATGTTCACTGGTCTGGTGGTGCGTTTGGGTACTTTCCTTCTTATGCATTAGGTTACATGTATGCAGCACAATTCCATAATACAATGAAAAATGATTTAGATGTTGAAGAAATTATTGGTAAGGGTGACTTTGAACAAATCCGTAAATGGCTTACAGAAAACATTCACCAATACGGAAAAATGAAGAAGCCACTTGAAATTTTAGAAGGTGTAACGAATGAGAAGTTAAACCCTACTTATTTAGTTGACCATCTTCGTGAGAAATATCAGAAGATTTATCAGTTTTAATACACGCGAGAAAAGGGCTTAATCACAATGTGGTTAAGCCTTTTGTTTTTATGAAGCGGTTAATCTTTATTCCATTAAAGCCCCCTTATATTGAAGACTTGGATCCGAGATAATGTACGGTGGAGGTCCGTTGCCGAAAAAAGAGTAAGGGGTTCATTGAAACGGCAAGCCTCCTGTGGAAGACCAGCCGAGCTTCCTCGTTCGCAAGCTCTCTGCGGGATCTCGTCAGCCCTTTGCTACCACTGGAGTTTGCCGTTTCCTTCACCCCTTTGCGTTTATGGAGGTTAACGGACCCTAGTTATTTGAGCTCTAACCCTTACGGACATCTGTTCCGTTATTTTGAATTTTTAAGGCATTTAGAGAGTCGTTACGGACATATGGTACCTTATTTGTGACAAATTAGGCTTTTTCAAGTTGATTTGATGCAAATAACGGAATGAATGTCCGTAAGCTCTTCATAAAAGTCATATTAAGATCAAATAACGGAACAGATGTCCTTAAGCATCACCTCTCCATATCACTGCGGTTCCGTTCATCACGATTCGGCTAAGGTGGGCTGTGGAACGGGTTGACTCCTCCGGTAGAAAGGGCGAGCGAGATCCCGCAGGAACGTAGTGACGAGGAAGCTCGATCGGTCTTCCGGGGAAAGCAACCCGTTCCACAGCCCACCGAACTGCATAAACATAACGGAACCACCCCGCACCAGCTTATTCCAGATAACTGCCATATAACTGAATAACATTATTTCAAATAAAAATCTCGCCACATTAAATGATGACGAGATTTTTCGTATTTTGTATATTAGAAATTCCCAATTAACGTTTTAAACGTAGGAGATCCTGGTGGTGAATTTTCGATAATATCAATGAATGGGATTGTGTAAGCGAATGCGATAAGAACTACTGCTATACCAATCCATAGACGCCAATTATCAAAAATCACTGGAGTAGGAGCTGCGTTATTAGCTTCTTCAGCAATCGGGAATTCTTCTGTTCCTTTTGGAGCGAAGAAGGTCATATAAATAAACGTGTAAAGCATTAAGATAATACCAATGAACAGAATTGAACCACCGATCGCCTGTGCGTATTGGTAACCAATCCACTCAGCAGCTTGTTCAGTGCCCCCATAATCAGAGTAAGAAGAACGTCTAGGTGCTCCAAGTAACCCTGCAATATGCATAGAACCTGACATGATGAACATACCTAGAGTCCATACAATGGTTTGAATAATGCCTAATCGATTTGTTTTAGCATCTAATTTTCTTCCTCTTAATACTGGAATAAGCCAGTAGGAGATACCAAAGAATGTTAATATTACAGTCGTTGCTAAGGTTAAGTGAAAGTGTCCAGTAACCCAAATTGTATTGTGGACCACTAAGTTTAATTGGTTTGATGCGTTAACAAGACCACCAGCACCTGCTGGAACAAATGCAATCATACCAATCATAGGTGCTAAAAAGCGTACATCTTTCCAAGGTAATGTTTTAAACCAGCCAAATAAAGTCTTTTCACCTTTTGCACGTCCCGCAGATTCAAAAGTAGCAAACATAGAGAATGCTGTTAGTAATGAAGGAATGGCAACGGCAAATGTTAATACAACTTGAATGTACTTCCAGAATGGATCAATCCCTGGCTCTAATAGTTGGTGGTGAAACCCAACTGGAATTGAGAACAAGAGAAATAGTATGAAAGCTAATCGAGCTAAACTATCACTAAAGATTTTGCCACCGATAATCTTTGGAATAATACCATACCAAGCCATATAAGCAGGTAGCAGCCAAAAGTAAACAAGTGGGTGACCGAAGTACCAGAATAGGGTTCTACTTACTAAAATATTTATTTCATCAACAAGGCCAAGCGACCATGGGATAAACTGAATAAGAACAGTTGCTGCAACACCTAGAGTAGCAATGAACCAGATTAGCATATTAATAACAACCATAAATGCTAATAGAGGAGACTTTTCTCCAGGATTTTGTTTTTTCCAACGGTATAACTGACGGAAGTTTACAAAGCATGCAATCCAAGAACCTACAACGACAAGTGTTAGTCCAAAGTAGAAAATTGGGTGAGCTGCGAGTGGTGCGTAAAAGGTGTATAGAACACTAGCTTTACCAAGAAGAATCATGGTAGCTGTTGCTGTGGTTCCAATTACCATTGTCCAGAATGCGATCCAACCCCATTTTCGTTCACCATTTGTCATGCCAACAGTTTTCGCCATTAAAGCAAACTGAAAACCAATAATAAAGAAAGTTGTTAATACAAGGGCAAGAATAACTCCATGAACCGTTAAAATTTGATAATAGCCAATACCAAATGGTAGTTGAACTTGACCTGTTCGTACTAATGTTTGAAGTAGTCCCATTAGACCACCTATAAGTAATGAAATAAAAGCAACCCACATATGAGCCATCGTTAGTTTAGCGTTTTCTTTTCCGAGTTTTGTCTCAACAGCAATCATTCTTCATACACCTCCACTTGCGCAGTCATGAACTGGTGTCCTGTACCACAATATTCGTTACAAACGACCGTATAAACCCCAGGCTTATCAAGCGTGACCTCTACTTGGTTAATGTATCCAGGTTCAAGCATCATGTTGGCATTGGTGCCCGCAACTTGAAATCCATGTACCACATCTTTGGTTGTACCTTGGAACATTACTTTAGAGCCTGCTGGAATTCGAATTTTTCTAACAACATTTCCTTCTTCATCTTTTCCAAAATCATAATTAAAAGCAGAAGCAACAACGTTTACAACGTAGTCCAAATCTCCACCTTCAACTTCTTGCAAACCTAAGTTTTCTTCTTTAAAAGGATCGTGTGCTTCAACACGTTGTGGGTCAATTACCGTAAGACAACTTGGTGGCTGTGCTCCCTGAATAAAAGCTCCAATCCCCAGTACGATAAGGAAGAAAAGTAGTGTTCCTCCTCCTATAAACATCCATAATTTTTCAAGCCTATGCATGTGCATAACGTTCATCCCCCTTAATACTTAATGCATTATCGATTTAAGAATATCCCCCAAACAGAAAACCATGTCCCAACTAGAAAGGCGAAAACAAACATAACGGCAATAAATGTCCCTTTTAAGTTAGGTTCTTCTTGCACGATTTTTGTTTTCGTTTCCGTTTTTTCTAAATGAGTGTTAGGCATGTTTTACCTCACTCCTTTCTTTTGAGTTTCAGGAATTGTTTTACACTTTTATCTTACAAGAAAATTCACAAGAGAAAACAAAAATGGAAGATGATTCACAAATCGTTCATGAAGTGGTTGGATCTCAATGATATCAAGGGTTTTCAGGAGTTTGGTAAAAAATAGAATATGGAGTTTTTGAACGTTAAATGACAAAGTTTGGAACACTTTGTGAAAATAAGAACGTCTGACTGTTTTCTAAGGTATAGGGAGGAGAATGAAAGATAAAAAAAAACCCTTAGTTAAGGGGAGGTCCGGTAACTAAGGTTTTATTTCAAAAGGCTTGTGGATCGACAAGTGATCTTTATTAGCTTAATTCTTTTTTCATATTAGGAGCAAGTAAACCTGCTTCTTCATAAAGGTTACCGAGTTTTTCTTCAAATGAAGAGAATTTCTCATTTGCTTTTGTAAAGTCAGCTTCAACTGGTTTATCAAGAGCTGTCTTTACTTCATTGAAGTAAGCTTTTAAATCATTTATTGTAGCGTTTAGCTTTTCTGTGTTCTCGTCAGAAAGTTCGCCTTTAATGGAAAATGAATTTAGCTTTTCAACCGCTTTTTCAACCTCTTTTTGAACGTCTACAGCTTTTGTTGTAACTTCCGCTTTAGCAGTTGCAAGCTCCTGTTTATCTTTGATTGTAGTAAGATTTTCAATTTGAGCTTGAATATCTTGTACTACAACATTATGAGGACGTAATTGTTTAGCTAGTTCTAGTTGTGTGTCTAGAAGGGTAGATTGTAATTGTTTATTGTTCTCTTTCTTTTTGTCTCCGTTTGTAGCTTCTTCTTGCGTTTGATTTTCGTTTTCTTTGTTTTTGTCTGCAGAATCTTCAGATTGTCCGCAACCAGCGATAACTAATAGTGAAGATAGACCCGCAATCAATAATTGTTTTTTCAACTCTAAATGAACCCCTTTCATAAGTACATAAAGTAGTTTATATTTTCCTTTTCAAAATGTAAACAATACGGAGAAATGTTATAATTATTAAAATATTGAGACTTAGAAGGAGAGGAAGATATGTACTTACCTAGTTTTAGTTTGGAAGGGAAGCTAGCAGCTGTTACAGGTGCTACAAAAGGAATTGGTTACGCAATTACAATGGCGTATGCAGAGGCAGGAGCAGACGTTATTATTATATCTCGAACAGAAGAAGATGTTTTACATGTAAAAGAAGAGGTAGAAGCGTTGGGGAGAAAGGCTTATCCAATTGTAGCGAATGTACAACAGTATAATGATATTATTAACCAAATTAATGGTGTGATTCATGATGATCAACCAATTGATATATGGGTAAACAATGCAGGCATGAATATTCGAAGTGACGCTTTTGACGTATCAGAGGAAGAATGGGATCAAATCATTCAGACGAACATGAAGAGTGCTTTTTTCTTAAGTCAATATGCTGCTAATCGAATGAAGGAACATCAGCGAGGGAAGATTATAAACATAACCTCCGTAGCAGGGCACGTTGCACTACGTACAGGTGTTGTTTATGGGATGACCAAAAGTGCGCTCATACAAATGACTAAAACTTTATCACTAGAGTGGGGTAAACATAATATACACGTGAATGCAATTGGTCCATGGTATTTTCCAACCTCTCTTACTGAGAAACTGTTAGAGAATGAGGAATATGTGAAGGAAATCGTTGATCGAACTCCGATGGGGAGAATAGGTAAGTTAGAAGAATTAGCTGGCTCTGCTGTATTTTTAGGTTCTGAAGCGAGTAATTACATAACTGGACAAACCTTGTTTGTTGATGGAGGAATGACCGTTTACGGATTTTAATATAGAATAATTAGAAAAGGAGATGAACTAAATTACTGTTCATCTCCTATTTTTATAGTATTTAATTTTTAGTCTTCCACCATCAGAATGAGTTGTAGAGATCCCTCTTCATTCAACTCTACTGGTACTCGAAAAGCCTTTTTAAAACCCGAAATCTTTGTCGATCCTACAATTACAGTCGGTGGTGTAATATCGATAGAGACTTCCCTCTGCGAAACAACCGTTGCCAAGTTCCCGGCGATCATATTGGCTAATTCACCTGTGAAAGATTCCAACATTTCTCCTTCAATAGGCATGCCAAACATTTTTTCCCCAATACTTCCGATGCTTTGATGGTTTCCTTCAATAACAAGTCTCCCTTTCATATCTCCTGTCATTCCAATTAAAACTCCTAGTTCAGCTTGAATGAGAGGAGCTTCAATTAATGAAGGGGAGTCGATATGTACATCAAAAGGAATGATTGATTTCACAGATTCGATTGTACCATTTAAAACTTCTGTAATACCTTGGCTTACTGTCAAAAAACTCCCACCTTCGTTCCACACATTTTTCTTAATGATACCACAAATATCGACAAAATGCGTGGTTAATTTACATGATCTGTGAAAGGATAATGATAAAGGAGGGGGTTAAAATGTCCTTTATAACCTCTGTAGGGGTAAGTTTACCAGTATATGAATTGCATCAAAAAGATATAAAATCTTTTATTCAACATATATTCCCTAGAGAAAGAAGAGAAGTAGAAAGGCTCTTACCTGTATTTGAACACGCTTCTGTAGAAAAGAGACAATTTGTTGTCCCCATGGATTGGTTTGATAAAGATCATACCTTTCAAGATCGAAATGATACTTATGTAGAACAAGCTCTTAAACACTCATTACATGCTGTTGACGATTGTTTGAAGAATGATACATTCTTACAAGAACAAATCCCCTATGAGGCAATCGATATGATCATCTTTGTTTCTAGCACAGGCATAGCTACACCTACGATTGATGCTAGAATGATGAATGAGAGACCTTTTCGGGATGATGTGAAACGTGTTCCACTATGGGGATTAGGCTGTGCTGGAGGAGGGGCAGGCATGTCCAGAGCAATGGAATATACCAAAGCTTATCCTGATGCCAATGTACTTGTTGTTTGTGTAGAGCTATGTAGCTTAACCTTTCAAAAAGACGACCACAGAAAGAGTAATTTTATAGGGGCAGCATTGTTTGGGGACGGAATTTCTGCAGCTCTTGTTTTAGGAGAACAATCTCCCTACCTCACACAGAAAAGAAAGGTAGTCCCTAAAATGCAAACAGCTAGTTCAAAATTAAAGAAAGAAGCACTTGATGTTATGGGATGGAATATAAACAACGATGGATTTCAAGTGGTATTCGCCAGAAGCATTCCATCTCTAGTGGAATCATTTTGGAAAGACCATGTGACTACTTTTCTAGAGAGGAACGATTTATCTCCACAGAACATTCCATTTTTTGTTGCCCACCCTGGTGGAAAGAAAGTGCTTCAAGCCTATGAAGAAGTCCTTCAGTGTTCATCTGATAAATTTAAACATTCTTATGATGTTTTAAAAAATCATGGCAATATGTCCTCTGCTACAGTCTTGTATGTTTTAAAGAAGTGGATGGAAGAAGAACAAGAAATAGGAACAACAAGTGTGATGGCTGCATTAGGTCCCGGGTTTAGTTCAGAACTTATTCGTTTGGAGTGGTCTTCATGAACATGATTTTTACCATTATCTTCATATTAATTGTTTTACAACGGATCATTGAAGTTATTATTGCAAAACAAAATGAAAAGTGGATGAAAAATCAGGGAGCTACAGAACATTATTCAGATCATTATAAGTGGATTGTTTTCGTCCATACGCTTTTCTTTTTTTCTATAATGTTTGAAGCATTTGGAGAGAAACTTGTTCTTAATCAGTGGAAAGGAATTCTTTTATTATTATTTGTGTGTGCGCAAGCCTTCCGAGTATGGTGTTTAGCATCATTAGGGAGATACTGGAACACAAAGATTATTGTACTTCCTGAGGCGGAATTAGTTACAAAAGGGCCATATAAATTTATGAAGCACCCCAATTATGTTGTGGTTGCCATTGAATTTATTTTAATTCCATTACTGTTTAATGCTTATGTAACGGCTTTTATATTTCCGGTATTGCATGGCGTCCTTATGAGAATCAGGATTCCATATGAAGAAAAAGCCCTTTCACGAGATAAATTAAAAAGTAATTGAGAAAATTTATCATTCTCATTGAAAACGATAAAAAGCTTTGCTATACTTTAATTAGTATTGAAAATCATTATCAACCAAAAGAAAAGAGGGGCTGGAATGGTTTTACTTATCATGTTAACCGTAGTCGTTTATTCGGCATTAATGATTGGATTATTAGCAAAGTTGAAAGATCAACATGTATTATCCTTACTAAATTTTGTTCAAGGAAATAAACTATCAAAAATGAACCAAAAACAAAAACAATATGAAAATGCTCTCTTAACCAGGTAAATTAACGATACCTGGTTTTATTTTTTTGCTTAAATGAATGAGGTGGAAGTTTGTAAAACAATTCCATGTCTACATGATTTAATATAACCTTTTGAATAATAATATTTTCTTTATTTATGTTTTCTAGATATAATAAGACTTATATAGTTTGAATAAGGAGGAGGTACATCTTGGAACCGTTAATCTCCGTACATGATGCGAAGAATTATCTTAACAAGGGACAAAAGATCCTGTTCGCAGATTGTCGTTTCTCTTTGCAAGATCCTCAAGAGGGAGAAAGACTCTTCAACGAGGAACATGTACCCGGAGCTGTTTACTTCGATCTTGAGAAAGATTTAAGCGGTAAAGTTGAAGATACAGGTGGACGTCACCCATTACCAAGCATAGACATTTTTGTGAAAAAGATTGAAGAAGCAGGTATTCATAAAGACACAACGATTATAGCTTATGATGATCAACTATCGGCTATGGCTTCTAGGTTCCTATGGCTTATGAAATACCTCGGCCACCAGAGAGTTTATATTATGGACGGCGGTTTTAAGGCTTGGAAACAAAATCAATACCCTGTTTCCAACTCCGTTGAACAAAGTGAGTTGGGTGAATTTCAATACGACATACATAATGAGTTAATCGCAACTCAGAAGGAAGTAGCTGAAAAAATTGAAGATTCAAATGTAGCAATTTTAGATTCGAGAGCTTTCGAACGTTATGCAGGCTGGAATGAACCAATTGATGAAAGAGCAGGACATATACCTTCTGCACAAAATTACTTTTGGAAAAATCTTTTTGAAGATGGTTTCTGGAAGTCATCGGATGTGTTAAAAAACTACTTTTCTAATTTAGCAAAGTATAAAGAAATTATCGTTTATTGCGGATCTGGGGTTACTGCTACACCGAATGTGATTGCTCTTTGGCAAGCGGGCTTTCAAAATGTAAAGTTATATGTGGGTAGTTGGAGTGATTGGATTACCAACCCTGATAATGAAATTAGAAGTGTATCGAAATCGTAATAGGATTCTTTGGATTAATCTAGACAGAATAAAGGATGTTCAGAATGGCGCAATCGAAATCACTCGGTTATTTCATTGAAGATTTATGGACAAAAGGCTTTCGCTTAACCGATAAGGATATTCATTTTATATATTTAGGGAAACATTATACAAACTCAGAAGATTGGCTTGTAATTTTGGCTTTAAAAGTTACACTTCAATTTCAGTTTAGGTTTGTGGGAAGTTTCTTTTTAGGTGTATTAGAGTATTTAAGTGAAAATCAACCATCTTCTCGAAAAGAAGTTTGGCAATTGTTGGAACAAAAGGGGATTTCTAAATATAATTTTAATGGACATCGATTAAATAGTAATATTACTAAGAGTTAATCATGTAGTTAATTAAAGTTAATGTATAGGTAAATGGCTGTCTTCAGAAGAAGAGAGCCATTTCTTATCTTGATTAATTATTGGTAAGAAGTTTATTTGAATAAAGGAATGTTTACTATATAAAAAAGACCAACCCATATCATTATGATTGTGGCTGGTCATGGATGGCTTTTCGAGCTAATTCATCAGCGTGTTTATTTTGTTTATCGGGAATCCATTTAATGAAAAAATAAGGAAATGTTTCGCTCAGTTCTTCAGCATTTCTTAAATAGGGGAGGAAACGTTCTTGTTTCGTATTTGATTTTTCTATTGAATCAACCACTAATTTTGAATCAGACCGAACACTTAAAATTTCATCGGGGAAGTCCTTTTGACAAACCTCAAGTGCCTTGATTAGTGCTGTAAACTCTGCCTCATGATTCGATAATACCCCAATTGGAAAAGAGTAAGAATACTGTTCTTTGCCATTTTTAATATATACACCAGCACCGCTTGGTCCCGGATCTCCTTTAGAAGCTCCATCTATATAAACCTCAATCATGTGTATACCACTCCCTATACGTGAAAAACAGCGGTATCCAGAAGGATGACCGCTGTCTTTATAGGTAATTTTTTTTAGTTTTTAGTTACGTTCGCTGCTTGAGGTCCGCGGTCGCCTTCAACGATTTCGAAAGTTACGCTTTGACCTTCTTCAAGTGTTTTGAATCCTTCTTCGTTGATTGCAGAATAGTGTACGAATACATCATTTCCACCTTCAACTTGAATGAAACCATAGCCTTTTTCTGCGTTGAACCATTTTACTGTACCGTTTTCCATTGTAACAAATCCTCCTAAAAGCTTTCACGTGATACGTGGTAATACAAAGAAAACGCTAGACCAAAAAAGGTAACTCCGCAAGAAATGGAGGACCACAAAATCCTGGACCACTTCTATAGAAGTTACCTTTCTTTCATGAATCCGCTTATCTTCTTTGCTTATGTTCAATATAGCGTATTTTAATAAGTGAGTCAACATTAGAGAAGGTAATTAACTAAAAAATTAAATAACAATAAAAAGTATTGTTGTAAGAGCTTTGGTAGCGTTTACAAAATATTTTATTTATAATGGATTTGACTCTGTTTTTATTGGATATTACGTTAAAATAAGGGAGAGTTAATGAGAAAGGGGTAACGATATGAAAACAGATATTCAAATTGCGCAAGAAGCCAAAATGAAGCCGATCCAAGAAATAGCAGAAGGGTTACATTTAGACCTTGAAGATTGGGAGCCTTATGGACATTATAAAGCTAAATTATCTGATTCACTTTTAGAGAAATTACATGATCGTCCTAATGGAAAGGTTGTTCTTGTAACAGCCATTAATCCTACACCTGCTGGCGAGGGGAAATCTACTGTAACAGTCGGATTAGGTCAAGCTATGAATAGAATTAATAAGAAAACCATTATTGCATTACGTGAGCCGTCATTAGGTCCAACCATGGGGATCAAAGGTGGCGCTGCTGGTGGTGGTTATTCTCAAGTACTTCCAATGGAGGATATCAACCTTCACTTTACTGGTGATATCCATGCTATAACAACAGCTAATAATGCTTTATCCGCTTTTATCGATAATCATATTCACCGTGGTAACGAATTAAATATCGATGCTCGTAAAGTGGGATGGAAACGTGTTGTTGATCTTAATGATCGCGCCCTTCGACAAGTCGTCGTCGGTCTTGGTGGCCCATTACGAGGTGTTCCTCGTGAAGATGGATTTAACATTTCAGTTGCATCAGAGATCATGGCCATTTTATGTTTAGCAAAGGACTTACAGGACTTAAAACGTCGCTTAAGTGAAATTGTCTTTGGATATACATATGATGATAAGCCTGTAACCGTTAAGGAATTGGGAATGGAAGGTGCCCTAACCTTGTTATTAAAAGATGCTTTAAAACCTAACTTAGTACAAACGATTGAAAATACACCAGCTATCATTCACGGGGGTCCTTTTGCAAACATTGCACATGGATGTAACAGTGTCATGGCAACGAATATTGCTGCCAAATTAGGAGATTACGTTATTACAGAAGCTGGGTTTGGAGCTGACCTTGGTGCTGAAAAGTTTTTAGATATCAAAACACGTGCTGGAGAGTTTGAACCAGATGCAGTCGTTATTGTTGCGACAGCTAGAGCCCTTAAGATGCATGGTGGAGTAGCTAAAGATGAACTAAGCTATGAGAATATAGAAGCGTTAAAACAAGGAATGGAAAACCTTGCAAAGCATATGGATACAATCTCTGAATATGGTCTTCCGTATGTGATCGCTTTAAACCGTTTCCCAACAGATACAGATGAGGAATTAAGTTATATTCAGAAATGGTGCGAAGAAAAAGGAGTTCATATTTCCTTAACTGAAGTCCATGCAAATGGTGGTCAAGGTGGAATTGATCTTGCTGAAAAAGTTGTAGATACTGTTGAGAACGCTTCTAAGGATTTTAAACGTATTTATGATTTAGAAGATAGCATTGAAGATAAAATATTAAAGATTGCTCAAAAAGTGTATGGTGCTTCTGGTGTTGAATATTCAAGCAAGGCCAAGAAGCAATTAGACCAGTTCGAACAACTTGGTTGGACAAATTTACCGATTTGTATGGCGAAGACTCAGTATTCGTTATCTGATGATCCTACATTACTTGGAAGACCAACTGACTTCACAATTACAATTCGTGAATTCAGCCCATCTATTGGTGCAGGGTTTATCGTGGCGTTAACAGGTGATGTTATGACAATGCCTGGTCTTCCTAAGAAACCTGCTGCATTAAATATGGATGTAGATGAAAATGGAAAAGCTTTAGGATTGTTCTAGAGGATAAGTCAAAAAGTTCTGTTGCGCATTGCGTGGCAGAGCTTTTTTATAAAGGTTAGAATATTTAATGTAATAAAGTGCTTGTAAAGATCTTATTCGGTTATATGGTAGTTATCTGGAATAAGGCGTAGAGTGGTTCCGTTGCCAAATAGAGAGCGGGTGGGCTGGGAAATGGGTTGCTTTCCTGCGGACGAACTATCGAGCCTCCTCATCCGCTATTCGCTCCTTGCGGGGTCTCGCTAGCCCGTTTGACCGCTGGAGTCAACCCATTTCCCAGCCCACATTGGCGTTATTGAGATAAACGGAACCGCAGACGAATGATCTTGCCTAATTCAGTATCTGAAGTTAAGTAGAGCTCTTATAGAAAGCTATTTAGAGGTTTTGGATTACCTAACTTTAATGTGAGGTCCACTACAGCTATGGGTCCGTTAACCTCCATAACAGCAAGGGGTGAAGGAAACGGCGAACTCCAGTGGTAGAAAGGGCGGCCGAGACCCCGCAGAGAACGGAGTGAACGAGGAGGCTCGGACGGTCTTCCACAGGAGTATCGCCGTTTCAATGAACCCCTTACTCTTTTTTCGTCAACGGACCTCTACCGCACGTTATCTCGAAATCAAGTCTTCCAGATAAGGGGGCTTGTCTTGGATAAGTATCTGATTAGTTCCTTATTCTTTACAAGCTTTTTAAATCTTCTATAAGATAGAAAGGAATACATATCAAGGAGTTATCTGTACTATGAATATTTCCATTGGATTAACGGGATGGGGGGATCATGCTAAGCTTTATGATGCTTCAATATCTCCACAGGATAAATTGTCCGTCTATGCTTCCCATTTTCCGGTAGTAGAAGTTGATAGTGCATTTTATGCCATACAACCTCAGAAAAATTATGAAAAGTGGGTTCGTGAAACACCAGATTCTTTCTCATTCGTAATTAAAGCCTACAATAAAATGACCGGACATAATCGAGAAAAAATGACATCTGATGAAGTGAAAGAGATGTTTCAAGCTTACAAGGAATCTATTCAACCAGTTATAGAAGCAGGAAAGTTAAAGTGTGTCCTATTTCAATTTCCTCCATGGTTTAACGTGTCAAAAGAAAATGTGCAAAAATTACGGGTGATCCGAAAGTTAATGGGCGACTTACCTTTAGCCCTAGAATTTCGAAATCGCACATGGTTCTTACCAGAATATAAAGAACAAACGCTTAAATTTATGAGAGAAGAAAATTGGATCCATTCTATTTGTGATGAGCCTCAAGCAGGAGAAGGTTCAGTACCTCGAATACTGGAGCCAACACATCATGAGAAAACACTCGTTCGATTTCATGGAAGGAATACACACGGGTGGAATAAAAACGGACGTGAGGATTGGAGAGAAGTTCGTTTCTTATACAACTATAATGAGGAAGAGTTACGTGAATGGAAAGAACGGGTTCTTGAATTACAACGAATCACGCCTGATATTACGATTTTATTTAATAACAACTCAGGCGGAGATGCTGCACCAAATGCAAAGACGTTTATCAATATGTTAGGCATATCTTATCATGATTTAAACCCAAGACAAATGGATCTATTCGATTAATGGGAGGTTTATAAAATTACTCATGAGAAAGTTTTAAGAGAAATTCGCTCTTTTATATATGAGCGATTTCAAGGAGAGCCGACAGGGCATGATTATTGGCATATGGAAAGAGTTGCAAATGTAGCAAAAGGTATCGCTAAAAAAGAAGGTGGAGATCCGTTTGTTGCTGAAGTTGCAGGATGGTTACATGATGTAGCGGATGCAAAGCTTGTTGATAATCAAGCAAATGCAGTTAAAGAACAAAAAAGGTTATTGGAGTCTTTAATAGAGTCAAAAGATTTGATTCTTTCTATTGAATCAGCCATGAAGGATATATCTTTTCGAGGAAAGCATAAAACTCCAGAAACGCTAGAAGGTAAAATTGTCCAAGATGCCGATCGGCTTGATGCAATTGGGGCAATAGGAATCGCAAGGACATTTGCCTATGGAGGGAAAGCAGGACAACTCATTCACTCAACACCAACTGAAGATGAAAAGATGAAAGATAACAATACCTCCATTCAACATTTTTATGATAAGTTACTACTTCTAAAAGACTTAATGAATACAGAAACTGCAAGAAACATGGCCCAAGAACGTCATGAATTTATGCAAAGGTTTCTTGAGGAGTTTTACTCTGAATGGGGATCATCCAACTAAACAGACCGTTATGTATTTTACATAACGGTCTGTTCTTTATTATTGTTTCGTAATACGTTTAGCTCCAAGGTACCGCTGTTTCCAATAAGTATTATTCATATTACTGATGCTTACTCCGTCATCTCCAGCATGAATAAATTGACCATTTCCTAGGTAAATCCCCATATGAGAAGGTCCAGGCTGATACGTTTCATAAAAGACAAAATCGCCAACACTTAGCTTTTTAACAGAAGTTGTTACATTCCAAATCTCATGAACCGTACGAGGTAAGATGATATCTTGTTTTTGGTAGACGTATTGAATATAACCACTACAATCAAATCCTCTTGGAGATTCTCCACCCCAAAGATAAGGGACACCAAGATAATTTTTGGCCTCTTTAATAATGGATGCAACATTCCCTACTGATTTTACTTCAACTTTCTTCGGATCTTTTTTTATCGTTTGAGTTTTATGTGTGATTTTAGGTTTTTCGTCTTTCATTTTCTTTGACAAGGATTGAATGAATGACTTTTTAATGTTTTCATCAATTTCTAATTTATGATTTAACTGATATTGCTCAATTGCATTTGAGGTAAGTGGTCCATAAATCCCATCAACATTTCCGGTATAGTAACCATAAAACGACAAGGCCTTTTGAAGTTTTTTGACATCCTGACTTGATTCCCCAGGAGAAATGGTATGTGAGATTTTTTCAAGTGGTTTAATCATTCGCTTCTTCTCTTCCAAATCGATAGACATTAATGTTTGCTTATCAGCCCTACCGGTAGGAAGGAGTTCGTGGGAAAGTTGAAAAGACTTTACTGCATGTTCTGTTAAAACACCATACTGACTATCCTGTTCTCCAGAGTAAAAAGATAAGGAGTAAAGCTTTTCTTGTAAGGTGCGTACGGATGTAGAGTGGTGACCATACATAAGTGTTCTAGCGCTTGTTAACGACTTTTTTTCCTGTGTATGGGTGTTCGAAAAAGACTCAGAGTAATAGGCAAAGGGCTGACTTATCATAAAACTATACGTCATGGAATGAAGCACAGTCATTTGAGCTGTCCTTGATGATAAGTTCACATAGAGGACCCCTTTCCATGAAAAATTTTGGATTAATGTACGTATATGATGATAAACATTTAGTTATGCCAAAGTGGAATAAAATCCATAAAGTGGACAGTCTATTCTCTTAAATATATGTTATGATGAGGTTAGAATATTCAGATTTTTCAACTAACGTCAAAGGATGACAGGAATGCTTCGTTTTTTCGTTACTGTATTTATCATTACATTGTGTATGATTGTTCCGTCAATAGAAATTACGAAACCTTTTACAGGAATTACTTTAAATAAAGCAATTAGTAGAGAAAAATCCTCCAAACTTACCTCTCTTCAAAATGAAGATATTCTTAAGTCTATGATCATGGTACCTCCTAAGGTGGAAGACAAACAATCTATGGAAGATATGCTCACAACGATTGATGGGATTGATCGACCCTTACTTCAATTCCTCCAAGCTAAAGGAGTAATGATAAGGTTGTTTAAAGGAAACTTAACAGATGAGCCCTTATTATTTCCGCTTAAATGGCAAAATCCCCGTGGTTGGGAACAGGATGTTACATGGAGTGAAGTACCAGGTTCAGGCGGTGGTTGGTTAATTTCTGCGAAAATTGGTTCTTCATCCCCCGGTAATGGTCATAGTTCTTTAAATTTAGAACTTCATGAAATTGGGCACACCGTTTATAATCATTTATCTAATTCTCAAAAGGAACAATTTAAAGAAGCATGGCAGGAAGAAGTAAAGACGATGTTTCCTAATAGAGAGTATTTTTCTTCCTACATATCAGAATATTTTTCTGAATCATTTGCCTTCTATTACTATAATGCTACTACATCAAAACACCTAAAATGGAAAGCGCCGTTAACGTTTAAATTTATGGAAGTCTTCAAGAAAAAGAATGCTGGATTTTAACACGTTTATAAGTAATTTTCTATCCTTAATCTTTTATTTTGCTGTGATATAATAGCTCACATCGAACAATTTGGATTTGCTTTAGAATGGAGTGGAATAAATGAAATATGGTGAATCTGCTTACTTAGATTTATGTCGTAATGTTTTACATAATGGTGCATCAAAGGGTGATCGTACCGGTACTGGAACGTTGTCTACCTTTGGTTATCAAATGCGTTTTGATTTAGAACAAGGGTTTCCATTACTGACTACGAAACGTGTACCCTTTCGTTTAATAAAAAGTGAACTACTTTGGTTTTTAAAAGGAGATACCAATATTCGTTACCTTCTCCAACATAACAATAATATATGGAATGAATGGGCATTTAAAAATTGGGTTGAGAGTGAAGAGTATAATGGTCCTGATATGACTGATTTTGGTTTGAAAAGTCAAGAAGATCCTGAATTTAAAAAGCTTTATGATCAAGAAATGGAAACATTTAAGACCCGTATTTTGCAAGATGATGAATTCGCAAAAACGTACGGAGACTTAGGGAATGTATATGGTAAACAATGGAGAGCCTGGGAATCATCACGAGGAGAAGTGATCGATCAGGTGAAAGATGTCATCCATATGATTAAAAACAATCCAGAATCACGCCGATTAATTGTATCAGCTTGGAATCCTGAGGATATTAATCCAGAGCGTGCTGCGCTACCACCTTGCCATGTTCTGTTTCAGTTTTATGTAGCTGATGGAAAACTGAGTTGCCAACTTTACCAAAGAAGTGGTGACATTTTCTTGGGAGTACCTTTTAATATTGCAAGCTATGCTTTACTCACGCATCTTATTGCACATGAATGTGGATTACAAGTTGGAGAATTCATTCATACGTTAGGGGATGCCCATATCTATTCAAACCATGTTGAACAAGTTAAAACACAGTTGGATCGTGAAATAAAGGATATGCCTTCACTTAAGATACAATCGGATGAGAAAGAAAGTATTTTCGACCTTAATGTAGAAGATATTACTCTAGAAGGGTATGAACCACATCCTTCAATTAAAGCTCCTATAGCGGTTTAAACCATGAACCATATCGGGAAATAAGACTTTGACTCATACTTAAGGAGTGAACTGAATGATATCGTTACTTGTTGCTATGGACAAAAATCGCCTAATCGGAAAAGATAATGACCTTCCTTGGCGTTTACCAAATGATTTGAAATTCTTTAAGTCAGTTTCCACTGGTCATACGATCATTATGGGGCGTAAAACGTATGAATCCATGAATGCCCCGCTGCCAAATCGTCATAATGTAGTGGTGACCCGTAACCTGGATTTTGAAGCAGAGGGATGTGAGGTCATTCATAGTCTTGATCCTGTACTAGAGTGGGATAAGAAAAATCCTGATACAGAATATATCGTAATCGGTGGAAGCTATATATTTGAAAGCATCCTTGATAAAGCCGATCGGATGTATATTACCTGGATCGATGAAGCATTTGAAGGTGATACGCATTTCCCAGAAATCAATGAAGAAAATTGGATATTGACGAAAAAAGAAAAAGGGAAAAAAGATGAAAAAAACCCTTATGATTATTATTTCTGTCAGTATGATCGAAAAGCAGTACAATAATGTAAATGACCTGTAAGAAGGGAGAGCTTCTTACAGGTTTTTGATTAGGAGGCATCGTCATGCAATGTGTTGTTTTGGCAGGGGGGAAATCTAGAAGGATGGGAAGGAATAAAGCATTACTCCCTATAAAAGGTGAGCCTATGATTCAACGTGTGATCCATACTTGCCAAAAGTTGTCTAACAATATTGTAGTTGTTTCGAACGATCCGAATACATACCCGTTCTTAAAACAAAAAATCATATCTGATCGATTCCCTAATAAAGGTCCATTAGCTGGTTTAGAGTCAGCTATGTATCATTCTGATGATGATTGGTTTATCCTAGCACCATGTGATTCACCGTTTTTGTCACATGAGGTTTTTAATCAACTATTATCTGATAGGTCTAGAAGTGATATAGTGATTCCAGTATTTAATGGAAAGGAACAGCCTCTGCATGGGCTCTACCACAGAAGTTGCTATGAAACCATTAGGAATCAACTTGAAAATGATTCATTACGGATGCGCGATCTTTTTGATAAGCATAATACTAAGTTTATCCATCAATTTCATCCGCCTATATCAAATCAAATATTAGAAAATCATTTTACAAACCTCAATCATCCTGAAGAATATGAGAATTGGGTGAAGGAGTAGAGATTTCCATATTCTCATGGACAAATGAAGGTAAAAGGCTTACAATCGAGTCAATGAGACCTATACAACTTTTAAATGTGAAAAGTTTATGTCAATATTGATTAAAATCTAACTAAACGTGTCAAACTCGTTATATAATAGTAACAAATGGGACAAACATGAACATTTCTCTATTGAAATGTTTGAGGAAGGTGATGAAATGTTAAGTACCATTGGCATCCCAGGTTTAATACTTATTCTTGTAATTACATTAATTATTTTTGGTCCGAAAAAACTTCCGGAGATCGGAAAGGCTACAGGTCAAACTTTAAAAGAATTTAAACATTCGGCTCGTGAATTAACCAATGAAGAAGCTGATGATGCGAAAAAAGTTGAATCGAATGATCAAAGCGCAAAATAATAAAGATATTCGGTTATAAAATGATCATTTGGAGTGATAAATATGTTATCCAGTATCGGAATTCCAGGGTTAATCCTAATCCTTGTTATTGCCTTAATTGTTTTTGGGCCTTCGAAGCTGCCTGAAATCGGTAAAGCTGTTGGAAGCTCATTAAGAGAATTTAAAAAAGCAACAAACGATATTGTAAACGATTCAGACGACTCAAAGAAGCTGGATCAAGACCAAAACAAAAACTCATAAAGAAATCGTAGAGAGGAAGATGTAGGAGTATGAAACCTTACATCTTCCTCTCTTCGTGAAAAAGCCCACTTGAATGGGGTTCCATGTAAAGTTGTAGCGGTTGTTGGGCAGGAGGTAGGAAGATGCAAGATGATCAGTATCAAAACGATCAAGAAATGAATGTTACAGAACACTTAGGTGAATTACGTAAACGACTTATTTGGACGTTTGTCATATTTGTAGCTTTTTTTATTGGCGGTTTTGTCTTTATTGATGAAATTTATGCTTTTTTTGAAAGAGGCTTGGATGAAGAATTAACGATATTAGGGCCTTTTGATATTTTATGGGTTTATGTCACGCTTGCTAGTCTAATTGCAATTGCTGGGACTCTTCCATTTTTCTGTTTGCAGCTATGGTTTTTTGTAAGACCAGCTTTAACACCGAAAGAACAAAAAGTATCATTATCTTATATTCCAGCTGTTTTTCTTCTTTTTATTGGAGGATTAGCATTTGGGTACTTTCTCATCCAACCTTTGATATTCGATTTTCTTCTATCGTTAGGTGAAGGGAAATTTAATGTAAGTTTTACAGTTGATAAGTATTTTAAATTTTTAATAAGAATTACACTTCCATTTGCTGTATTTTTCGAAATTCCGATTATTGTCATGTTCTTAACGAGCATGGGAATTGTAAGTCCGGCTTTTCTACGTAGAGTTAGGAAATATGCGTACTTTGTTTTAGTTATTGTTGGTACAATGATTTCTCCACCAGACTTTATATTGCAGCTTGTGGTAGCATTCCCGCTTATTGTGCTTTATGAAGTATCGATCTTCCTTTCTAGTGTTGTAGAACGTCGTAAAAGAAGAAAAATAGATGATTATGATGACAATGATGAAGACGAAGATCACGACCATGATGATGAAGAGGATAGTCTTTATTCAGAATAATGAATGAATCCTATTCATACTGCGGATTGCTTTTTTGAGGAGATCGTGTTAAAAATATAAAACATGAGCTTGCAGGAGGGGGAGTACGTTGCGTACGTTTTATCATTTTGTGATGACCTATAGAGGGAAAGTTAACCCGGATGATGAGAGCAAATTAGCGGATTGGATGTATAAGGACCATAGCTTTCCTAAACAATCACGTTCTTATGAAGAAATTAGTCGCTACTTAGAATGGAATACACCATTCGCATCAGCACTACAAGTATTCGATCGGCTATGGGAAAAATATGAGGCTGAGTACGAATAAGTATGACGCGATATAGTTACAAATCATTTTAGAAGGTAGTTCAGTTTTGGAGAATGATCATTCAATTTTCACTCCAGATTTGGACTACTTTTTTATGTTACATTTTTAAGCTTTACCTAAAATCATTGTCCTAGCAAATGAAGAAAAGTGTTATTCAACAATTTGGCAGTTATCTGGAATAAGCTGGTGCGGGGTGGTTCCGTTATGTTTATGCAGTTCGGTGGGCTGTGGAACGGGTTGCTTTCCCCGGCCCCACACGACGTGGGGTCGTTCGATGTTGCTACAGGATGTAGCGCTCTTAGTCGAACTTCCTTGTTTATTTTACAGCTTCCTCGTCACTACGTTCCTGCGGGATCTCGCTCGCCCTTTCTACCGGAGGAGTCAACCCGTTCCACAGCCCACCTTAGCCGAATCGTGATGAACGGAACCGCAGTGATATGGAGAGGTGATGCTTAAGGACATCTGTTCCGTTATTTGATCTTAATATGACTTTTATGAAGAGCTTACGGACATTCATTCCGTTATTTGCATCAAATCAACTTGAAAAAGCCTAATTTGTCACAAATAAGGTACCATATGTCCGTAACGACTCTCTAAATGCCTTAAAAGTTCAAAATAACGGAACAGATGTCCGTAAGGGTTAGAGCTCAAATAACTAGGGTCCGTTAACCTCCATAAACGCAAAGGGGTGAAGGAAACGGCAAACTCCAGTGGTAGCAAAGGGCTGACGAGATCCCGCAGAGAGCTTGCGAACGAGGAAGCTCAGCTGGTCTTCCGCAGGAGTATTGCCGTTTCACTGAACCCCTTAATCTTTTTCTAGCAACGGACCTCCGCACATTATCTCGGATCCAAGTCTTCAATATAAGGGGGCTTTAGTGGAATAAAAAAGAGCGTTGAATTGTTTAGTATTTCAACGCTCAACTTACTTTTATATAAAGTGTCTATACTTTCGAACTAATTTTCGTCTACTCAGAATGCCCATTATTTCTTGTATGTTCCGGACGCCAAGTTATGACATTAATAAGCAAAAGCAGCTCCTACAATGATAAGTAGGATAAATAAAACGACAATCAATACAAAGTTATTATATCCAGATCCGCAATGGTACATGACTCATCCCCCTTTGTCTTAACAAGTGATAGTAGTCTATGTGAAGAGTTAAGAAAGTGTATGGGCGAATGCGGATTTTTGGATATTAAAATGGCTGATCATACCTAGAGCTACAAGGTATCTACCTGGACAATGTTATGAATGGGAATAGATATTGAAGTGCCGTTAACACGCGTGAATTTCAGAGTTTGTTCCTGTGGAAGTAATTTAGTGATTGTCCCTTTATCGTCATGAAAAGAACCATTCTTGAATTGTGTAACTCTCACGATTGCTTCCTCCTCATAAGCTTGAATACAGCTTTCATTTAATTCTTCCAAAGCTTGTTCATCAAGCTGGGGAGCGGTTGATTTTTGATCATCTTTCCACATATCTTTTAGAATTTGTACGTGTTCAGGGAGCATTAAGGAGTTCCATTTGATTGTACCTCGATCGCGTAGCATATCATCACCTCCATTTACAGTATAACCGAACAAATGTTTGCAAAACAATAGAAAAAGAACAAATGTTCGTGTATAATGATAATAAAAGGAGGAGATATTGTGGAACAGCCCATTCTGAATCTCGCTAATGAAAAACTTGAGATTGTTTATATGTCCAATAGTGGTACCTTTACTCAGCGAACTGTGAAAGTGGTATCATCTGATGAAGTTCAAGTTTTAGCATACTGTTATTTAAGGAATGAAATTAGACGATTTTCAAAAGAGAATATCTTAGCTGCTTTCCCAAAAACTCTTCAACATTAATTAATAACATTCAGCAAAAAACGACAAAAAAGGTCCTTTTTCCTCATGCGTTTTGACCTATAACCATTCATAGTAATAAGAAAATACCACGTTCTAGGAGTCGATTATATGAACGAGCAAAGACCTGTTTATGGAACTTCATCATCTTCTACCACCGATCGTCGTGCTCATTATCGTTATTACATTAACCAAAAGCTTTGTAGTTCGATCGAGACTTTTTCCTTAATGAAGGGACGTCATCTTTATGATCTTCATGGTCATATCGATAATATTAGCCAAGGGGGATTGAAGTTTACTACGAAACAAGATATTCATTTTGTTACTGAGGACATTGTAAACATAATCTTTACTTGGCACAAGCAGGAATGTGTCTTTACTGGGAAAATTGTTTGGAAAGCTTTAGATTCAGGGTTTTATAATATCGGCATTGCCTTTGGTCGTGAAACAAAAAAGTCAGAAGCTTTGCTCAATATCTTAGAAGACCTACAATAAGGACTAATAACACATATACGTATATTCAAAACAGCAGTGAAAATTTCTCTGCTGTTTTTCCTTTTATAATAAACAAAAACTACCTCACCAAAATACACCTATAATTTGATAGCATAGATATGTAGGAGGCATAACTGATGAAAATATTACATACTGCTGATTGGCACCTGGGAAAGTTGGTGCATCAGCTTCACATGACAAAAGATCAATCATATATACTAGATGAATTTATTCGAATTGTGAAAGAGGAAAAACCGGATGCTATTATTATTGCTGGAGACCTCTATGACCGTGCAGTTCCGCCAAAAGAAGCGGTTGAATTATTAAATGAAACGTTAATGAAATTAATTTATGATATTAAGGTTCCGGTCCTTGCGATTACTGGAAACCACGATAGTCCTGACCGTTTGAATTTCGGAAGTACCATGTTTAGAAAACAACAATTCTACTTACAAGCTAAACTTGATGGTGCCCTGGAACCTGTAACACTTCAGGATGAACATGGAGATGTTCATTTTTATTTGATTCCTTACATTGAGCCCGCTGACGCAAGAGCATATTTTGAAGATGAATCGATTCAGACGCATCATGATGCAATGAGTGCCATTGTAGACCGAATAGAAAACGACAACTATGCTGATGAACGTCAAGTGTTAATTGCTCATGCTTTTATGGCAGGGGGAATGGAGTCGGAATCTGAAGAGCGCTTAACGATGCTGGGTGGAACTCCATATATAGACGCGGGTTTATTTTCTGCTTTTTCTTATGTAGCTTTAGGTCACCTACATCAACCACAGCGTGTAACGGATGATAAGATTCGTTATGCTGGGTCACTCTTAAAATACTCCTTTTCGGAAGCCAATCATAAAAAAGGGGTTACGTTTGTAGAGCTTGATGAAAATGGTGTTTCAAACATTCGAGAAGAGAAACTAGCTCCAAAACACGACATGAGAATTAAGGAAGGATACCTGAATAACTTATTAGAAGAGGATGATGACCATTCAGAAGATTATCTTCATATTAAATTGTTGGATGACGGTCAGTTGATGGACCCAATGGGCAAGCTTCGTAAAGTTTATCCAAATGTATTGAGTCTAGAGAGGGTTGGTTTTCTTGGACAACATGTCCAAAATCAGCGTTCGTCTGTAAAAGAAAGACAGCAGATGTCTCATGAAGAGCTATTTGAATCCTTTTATAAAGAAGTAAAAGGGAAAGATCTTGATGACCAAAGAAAGAAATATGTTAGTCAAACGATTCAAAATGTATTAGCAGAAGAAAGGGGTCAATAGCAGTGAGAGCCATAACGATTACCGTAGAAGCTTTTGGTCCCTATGCAAAAAGACAAACTGTAGATTTTAGAGACCTTGGTTATGAATCCGTTTTTCTTATAACGGGTCCAACTGGAGCAGGAAAAACAAGTGTATTCGATGCCATGGTGTATGCGTTATATGGACGTGCAAGTGGAAGTGAAAGAGATCAAGATACACTTCGAAGTCACTTTGCTGAATTGGAGCAACCAACAGAAGTATCGTTTGTTTTTGATTTAAAAGATAAGCGTTATGAAGTGGTACGCGCACCAAAGCAAATGAAGAAAAAATCTCGTGGTGAAGGGTACACAGAACAACCTCCTCGAGCAGAGCTATATGAAATTGCAGGAGAAGAAAAGCTATTACTCTCATCTAAGATTAAAGATGTTAACGAAACAATAGAAAGTATGCTTCACTTGGATTATGAACAATTCCGAAAAATGGTCATGATCCCTCAAGGTGAGTTTCGAAGACTTATTTCTGAGAATAGTAAAGAACGGGAAGAGATCTTACAAAAGATCTTTCAAACTTATGTTTACGAACATATTACTACTAGATTGAAAGATGAATCTAAAGAATTAAAAGAAAGCATCTCTAATATCGAACAAAAAGAACGTGATGAAATTCAGAAGCTTCACTGGTCTGAAGAAGATAAGGAAGGAATCGCATCAAGTACAAAGGCACTTGAACAGCTTGAGGAAGACCTCAAGCAAGATGAGAAAACCGTTGAAGAATATCAAGGAGCCTTAAAAGAAAAACGAAGTCAATTAAAAACTGCTCAAGAAAAGTATTATAAAGACAAGCAGGTTTCGGAACAATTCCAAAAACGGGATCAATATGAACAAGAACTGAAAGACCTGAAACAGTATGAGAATGATATCGAAAACAAACAGGTAAAAGTTCAAAAAGCTGACAAAGCCGAAACAATTCGATCCTATGAAGAACAAGCGAAGAAATGGAAGCAGGAAAAAGATAAACAACTTGTTCACATTCAAGAAAAAACGAAAAAACTAGAAGAGTCACAGAACAAGTTTATTAGAACGGAAAAGACATACCAGGAAGAAGATAAAAGACAACCGGAGCGTGAACAGCTTAAAGAAGATATTCAAAAAGCAAAACAAGATCTTACAAAAGTTACACGCTATCAGGAGTTAAAACAGGAACTTAATCGGTTAGAGAAACAAAAACAAGAAAAACAAAGTGTACTCAAGTCTATACAGTCTGAAAAAGAGAACAACCAAAAGCTAGTGAATCAATTATCTCAGTCTACATTTGAGTCACAATCTTTATCCAAGCAATATTATGAACTGGAGTCTAAAGAAAAAGAGCTCAAAGAAGGAGTCAAACAGCTTTATCGTTTAATGGATGAGGAGAAAAAGCTTTCTAAATTGCGAGACCAATATCAACAGGTAAAGCAGAATTACGAACAAGCTAAAGCTGATCTTGAAGCGAAACAACTACATGTGAACACATTAGAAGATCAACTGAAACAACATAGAGCTCTTTCTCTTGCCGCTGACCTAACTTCAGGAGAAGCATGTCCTGTATGTGGTTCATTAGACCATCCATCTCCGGCTACACTTGAAGGCAAAGATATATCTGATCACACCTTGCAAGAAGCCAAAAACAAGCAACAACAAGGTGAACAACACTTACAAAAGCTCCAAGATCAATTTATACAGACGAAGTCAGAGGGTCAATCACAGCGCCATATCGTAGAACAGTTATTAGAAGCTTTGTCTCCGTATCTCGAACATGCCCCAGTTCAGGAACAAAATAGAGAAGGTCAAAAGTATTATTGGGAACAACAAAAAGCTTCTATAACTGAAAACAAAAATCATGTAGCAAAAAAAATACAAGAAATTGAACAACAGATGAAGAAGCTTGAGCAAACACAAAATAAACTAAAAGAGCTTGAAAGCAAAGAACAAGAACAACAAAATCAGTATCAGCAAGTACATGATAAGTGGCTCGGGATTTATACGAAATTAGAACAACTAGAAGAAGAATTACCAGAAACAAACAGAGATGCCCAATCTCTTAATGAATGGGTGATATATGAAGAAAAACGGTATAAATCCTGGATTCAATCCTTCGAAGAGCTTACGAAAAGGTATCAACAGGAGAAAGAAGAAAAACAAAAACTTGAAACAGAATTAACTCAACAAAAAGGCTATGTGAAAGATCTTGAGCAGCATGAGAAAAAAGCCTTTCAAGAATGGGAAGAGGCGTGTAAAGAAAAAGGTTTTGAAACCATAGAAGAATATCAGAATGCAAAGTTACCTAAAGAAGAATTAGAAATGATACGTAAGCAAGTAGAGGAATTTCTAAATAAGAAACAAACGTTAGCAGACTCTTACAAAGCATTGGAAGAAGAATTACGAGATGTTGAACCGCCTAAATTAAATGAACAATTAGAAATTATGGAAAAGCAAGAAGTTGCTATTGATCAACTTTATCAAGAGGAACAACAAATTAAAATGCGCATTCGAGATCACGAACGTATTTTTAAACAATTGGAAAGTTATATTTATGATCGAAAAGCTGCAGAAGAGAAATACTTCTATATGGGGGAACTTGCTGAGCTGGCAAAGGGAGATAATACGTATAAATTATCCTTTGAGCGCTACGTGTTATCTGCTTTTCTTGATGAGATTATTGTTCAAGCAAATATCCGTTTAGACAAAATGACGGATCATCGCTATCAACTTGAACGAAGTCAAGAACGCGCTAAAGGAGGAGCGCAAAGTGGCTTGGACCTAGAGGTTATTGATCACTATACAGGTCAGAAGCGATCAGTTAAAACCTTATCTGGCGGTGAAGGGTTTAAAGCTGCTTTAAGCTTAGCGCTTGGTATGGCAGATGTTATACAAGCTCATGCTGGTGGCGTTCAACTTGATACGTTATTTATCGATGAAGGATTTGGAACATTAGACGAAGCATCTCTTGAGCAAGCAATCGATACTTTGAAAGATCTTCAACAAGGCGATCGTATGCTTGGTATCATCTCTCACGTACCACAATTAAAGAATGAAATAAGAGCAAAACTTCATATAACACCATCACCTAATGGTTCAAGCTTAGCTTTTTCGTTTCAGTAAGGGTCTACCAATAATTACTGCTTAAAGATTTTAAATTGGCCATGTTATAGTAAATAATAGACATATAGTCCTCAATGGAGGATAGATAACAGAAACGTTCTCCTATTGAAGGGCTATCATACATATTCTATTTACCTATCATAAAGTTTTCTGGGTTTGTCTATCAGAAAAATAAACAACAAACACGACTTTAAATGATTAAGAGGGGGACAATTATGAAAGTCGTTACAGCATCAACACCCGAACAACAATCCTATGTCCGGTCATTACTTGATCACTTCCACCGAAGCATCCTACCATCGTTTTTTTCAGAGTCTTATGTAGATGATTTAAAGACATTTGGTGTATTATGTCAGGAAGATCTTGATGAATACACGTTGCAAGAAATTATGGAAGTAACTGCGGCATTACAAACGATTCAGCATATTTTAGAATGTCTTTTAGAAAATGATGCATCACCACAACTAGCACGAAAATTCGATCGGAATCAGAAAATTATTGAAGGTCATCAAATTTACTTCCCATTTTGCTTTCAAGACTTCACGACAACTGTTTCTGAATTCGATTTAGCAAGTGTGAAACCAGCTAATCATAGGTTAATATAAGGTTTCCCTTGAATAACACGTATGTCTATCTTACGATTAAAGCAAAATAGAAAAAAAGGATGGCGAAAATCATGAACATGCCTTTAAGCTTGGAATGGGCTATTATTACAAATGGACTCGAAGAAAGAATCGGAGAAAAGGACAACGTATTTCATTTACAATTACCAGGTTATCGGTTATTTCCTATGGATCAAGAAATTGATATTATGCGTCAAGAGGAATCAGAGCATATTGGGACAGCTATTATTACGGAATTAAAGTGGGCTGAAGAAAAAACAACAATTATTTATCAGCTTACATCTTTGTATAGCGTCAATTAACGACAGATTTCTAGCTTCTAACCGCTATTTTGTAGAATGTTGCGCTTGCCCGGGAAATGTCGGGGTAATAAGAAATATTCATAAAATAGCCAAATCTCCTCCAGTTATAAAGAGTGATTGTAACTTATAATAAAAGTAGGTTAGGGATCATTCAAATAGAGGGGGATGCTCTATGTTATCTGCTATGCTTCCAGCAATGTTATTTGGCGTTATTTTAAGTGGCACCATCGGATTGATCATAGCTGGCGACTTAACTTCAGATTGATTGACATTATAGTGCATGCTACACTTCTAGGCAGATGCAAGGTTACTTGCATCTGCCTTTTTACATATCGCAACACTAGGAGGCACAAGACATGAACCCTTTACATAATGACTGGGCTCCTTTGTTAGAGCCCACATTCCAATCACAAAGCTATCTCCAATTACGCGAGTTTTTAAAGCAAGAATATTCCAATCAAAGAATTTATCCAGATATGAATGACATCTTTAATGCTCTTCATTATACTCCTTATCATAATGCTAAGGTTGTTATCCTGGGACAGGACCCTTACCACGGGCCAGGGCAAGCTCATGGGTTTAGTTTTTCTGTTCAGCCTGGAGTTAAAATTCCGCCGTCGCTGCGAAATATTTATAAAGAGCTACATGAAGATGTAGGGATAGAAATACCGAACCATGGCAACCTACTGCACTGGGCCAAGCAAGGTGTTATTCTCCTTAATACAGTTCTAACGGTCAGAGAAAAGAATGCTCATTCCCATAAAGGAATGGGCTGGGAATTGTTTACGGACGAAGTAATTCGACTTTTAAATGACCGAGAAGATCCTCTTGTTTTTATGTTATGGGGGAAACATGCTCAACAAAAACGTGAAATGTTAAATGAATCAAAACATCTGATTTTAACTTCACCACATCCAAGCCCATTTTCTGCTCACAAAGGATTCTTTGGTAGCAAGCATTTCTCTAGAGCCAATTCATTTCTGGTAGAAAATGGATTTGATCCAATTCAATGGCAATTACCATTGAAAGCTGATGAATTATAATAATTACTTTAACATGGGTATCTGCCTACACCAGTGACATTGCCCTAACGTACAGTAATTGTAATGAAGGATGTAAAGGAGGGGTGAATATGCCTCCAGGAATAAGACCTATGGGGCAAAACGGATTTATGCCAGGACCCGGTATGAATTCAATGAACCCATTTGGAATGAGTACGAATATGCGTCAGCCTATGCCATTCTCTGGATTTGAAGGTCCACAAAGCTTTTTTAACCAAGGTTCATCAGGTTGGAATGGTATGTCTGCAATGAATGGAATGCAAGGGTTCCCAAACATGCAAGGGATGGGAAGTCGTGCAGGTGGAAATTTATTATCTAACCTTTTTCAATCTTCAGCAGGCGGCGGAGGGCTTCCTCAATTGGGAGCGCTAGGTCAAGGAGTAGGTAGTGCTGGAGGGGGCGTATCAGGTATGCTGAATAATGTACAGCAGGTGTTAAAAATGGCACAATCTGCTGCGCCTATGATTCAGCAATATGGTCCAATGGTTCGAAACATCCCAACCATGGTTAAGCTTATGAAAATTATGCGTGAGCCTGATGAAGGTGAAATAGATGAAAATAATTCTTCTGAACAACAAGGAATCCAATCTCAGCCTTCATCACAGAACTCTGATGAAATAAATAAGAATTCTCAACAAGTTCAATCAAATCAACCAACTACAACGAATGGAGCGTCTCAACCTCGGTTATACATTTAATAAGCAATTTTCTTGATTTTTTCTTCATAAGGGGAAACAATAATAGGAAATGTAGAAATGAATGAACAAGTAGAGGAGGATCTCCGTGACACATAAGCAACTAGAGAAAGCAACATTTGCAGGCGGATGTTTCTGGTGTATGGTGGAACCCTTTGATGAACGCCCAGGTATCCATGAAGTTGTATCTGGTTATACAGGTGGAGATATTGAACACCCAACTTATCTTGACTTAATCTCAAAGGATACAGGTCATGTAGAAGCAGTACAAATAACTTACGATCCAGAGATTTTTCCTTACGAGCGTTTGCTAGAGGTATTCTGGCAACAAATTGATCCAACAGATGCAGGTGGACAATTTGCTGATCGTGGTGACCATTATCAAACGATCATTTTTTATCATAATGAGGAACAAAAGCAAATGGCTGAGGAATCCAAGCGAAAACTAGAAAATAGCGGAAAGTTTTCTTCCCCAATTGTCACTAAGATTCTCGAGGCAAAGCCATTTTATCCAGCAGAGGAGAAACATCAAGAGTATTATAAAAAACAGCCTTATCACTATAAAATGTACAAAAAAGGTTCTGGACGTAAAGAATTCATTGAAAAGCATTGGAATCTTGATAAGGATCCAGAGAAATTAAAAGAGACGTTGACGCCTCTTCAGTATAAGGTCACACAAGAAGGCGGAACAGAAACGCCATTTCAAAATGAATTTCATGACCATGAAGAAGATGGGATCTATGTAGATATTGTTTCTGGAGAGCCATTATTTAGCTCTCGTGATAAATATGATGCTGGATGTGGGTGGCCTAGTTTTACTAGACCCATCGACACCTATTATGTTGATGAAAACATGGATACTTCGCATGGTATGATTCGTACTGAAGTGAAAAGCCATCATGCTGATTCACACTTAGGCCACGTTTTTGAAGATGGTCCTAAGGATGAAGGTGGACTTCGTTATTGTATTAATTCAGCAGCCTTAAAGTTTATTCCTAAGGATCGATTAGAAGAAGAAGGATACGGTCATTTAACTTATATCTTTCAATAAGCATTAACCCCTCACTCAGGTTTTAAGCCAAAACTTGGGGGAGGGGTTTTTAGTTTAAATTCTATAGAATACGGTAATGGAAAGGCATGAAGGAGGCTTCTATATGGATTTCGGTTTATGGTTAGAGTACAGTTGGGTATTCTTAGTCATTATCGGTTTAGAAGGGATTCTTGCTGCTGATAATGCATTAGTCATGGCATTAATGGTGAAACACCTTCCTGATAAACAACAAAGACGCGCGTTACTTTATGGACTAGGTGGAGCATTTGTTTTTAGGTTTATATCATTATTTTTAATTTCGTTTCTCGTTCATATTTGGCAAGTACAAGCACTTGGTGCAGCCTATTTGCTCTATATTTCAATTAAATTCTTAGTGAAAAAACATGTATTGAATAAAGATCCAAGTGAAGATGAAGAAAAAGATAAAGAGGAAGGATCTGAACAAGTATCTTCTAAAGGATTCTGGAAAACAGTATTAAAAGTAGAAATAACAGATATTGTATTTGCGATTGATTCTATCTTAGCAGCGGTAGCTCTGGCCTCAAGTCTTCCAGAAACATCGCTTCCTAAAGTAGGAGATTTAGATGGCGCAAAATTCGGAGTCATTCTAGCTGGCGGACTTGCAGGTGTTATACTTATTCGAGTAGCTGCTTCTTACTTTGTTAAGATTCTTCAAGAAAAGAAAGGGCTACAAAGTGCAGCCTACATTATCGTAGGTTGGGTTGGTGTAAAGCTACTGGTTCATGTACTTGCACATAAAGATGTACAAATCATTCCGAAACATTTTCCCGAATCGATTACATGGAAAGTGATTTTCTGGACAGTATTACTTGCTACAGCACTCATAGGTTGGTTTGCTTCTCCAAGAGAAAAACAAGAAGAATCCAATCTATATAATGAGCAGAAGGAAAGGGACTAGAAGAAAGTGTGTGATAGGAAAAGGGTACATTGATAAAGCTGATTCGTTTGCTCATCTTTTATCAATGTACCTCTGTTTCTGCAGTGGTTTTTTCCAAAAGGTTGTTGATGTTCAATAGAAAAAGGAGTAAAACTGTTTAGTTTGACGATGTTTCGAATTCAAGATAAAATAATCTTGAAAATGAGATGATTAACCACCATTAACCATAATTATATTATGTAAACAAAAGGGGGCTCATAGCATGAATATAACTACAAGAGGTATTCATCATATAACAGCGATTGTCAGAGATCCTCAAGAAAACCTTGATTTTTATGAACAACAACTAGGGTTAAAACTAGTAAAGAAAACAGTAAACTTTGATGAGCCTGGTATTTATCACTTATATTATGGTGATGAAGTAGGGAATCCTGGTACAATTTTAACGTTCTTCCCCGCACCCCAAGCTGCTCCAGGTACTATTGGAAGCGGACAAGTTAGTCGAATTTTATTTAGTATTCCAAAAGGCTCAAAAGTCTTTTGGATAAATCGATTTAGAGAATACGGAATTGAATATGAAGAAAATAAATACGGAATATGGTTTGCAGATTCAGAGGGACTTCCATTAGGGCTTGTGGAGTCAAATGAAAGCATCACTCAACTTTGGAAGCAATCACCAATAGATCTGAAATTCGCAATTCAAGGATTTTATGGGGCTATATTAAATTCAGAGAAACCGGATAAAACGGGTGCAGTAGTAGAGAGTATAGGTTATCAAAAACAATCTGAAGATGATTTATTCGACTATTACAAAGCTAATGGTGACGTAGCTGAGTATCTATGGATTGAAAAAGAGGTATTACCTCAAGGCCGTGGTGGTGCAGGAACTGTACATCATATAGCTTATCGTACAGAAAAAGAATCTGATCAAGAACTTTGGCAGACAAAATTAACAAATGAACTAGGAATTCGTGTCACACCAGTAATGGACCGTCAATATTTTAAATCGGTTTACTTCCCAGAATACGGTGGAATCTTATTTGAAATTGCTACGGACGAACCTGGATTTACGATTGATGAAGAAATTCATGAATTAGGAAACGATTTAAAACTTCCTTCTTGGCTTGAGTCAAAACGGGAACAAATTTCAAATCTATTACCAGAACTAAACAGAGGTGATGTATAATGGAACACATTTTTAAGCAAGGATCAAAAAATAGTCCTGTTCTTTTACTATTACATGGTACTGGGGGAACAGAACAAGATTTAATTCCACTAGCCCAAATGATTGATCCAGAAGCATCCATTTTAAGTGTGCGAGGAAATGTTAGTGAAAATGGAATGCCTCGCTTCTTCAAAAGACTTCGTGAAGGAGTATTTGATGAAGAAGATTTAAAATTTCGTACAAAAGAGCTTTTTGAGTTTCTTGAACAAGCTTCAGAACAATATGGTTTCAATCGTTCTGACCTTCTAGCAGTAGGGTATTCGAATGGAGCTAATATTGCTGGTAGCTTATTGTTCCATTATGAAAATGTTCTAAAAGGTGCAATTCTATTTCATCCAATGGTACCGATCAGAGGGTTATCACTACCAGACATGAGTAGAACACCGGTGTTCATTGGTGCAGGAACCAATGATCCCATCTGTGCTCCGGAGGAAACGAAAGAATTAAATAAATTACTCGTTGAGGCTGGCTCTACTGTAACATTGTTCTGGGAAAATAAAGGGCACCAATTGACAGAGCAAGAGGTTCACAAAGCTACAGAGTGGTATAATGCACATTTGAAATGAATCACTGGGATAATTGATATATAATGGAGAGAAGCTGATATTTCAGCTTCTCTTATTTTTTTAAAGGGGAGAGGTTATGTTTAAATATGTAGGGATTGATCATGTTCAAGTAGCTGCACCGCCAAATAGTGAAAAAGAAGCAACTACCTTTTATTGTGATAGGTTAGGTATGGAGTTAATTGAAAAACCAAAGGCACTACGTAAGAATGGGGGAGTTTGGTTTCAATGTGGTAATCATCAATTACATATTGGAGTGAAACAAGACTTCACAGGAGAGACTAAAGCACATCCTGCTTTTGAAATGGACAACTTGCAAGCATTTAAGGATCATTTAAAAAAGCAAAATGTTTCGTACAAAGAGGATGATAAACTTCCTAACGCAGATCGCATTTATGTTTTTGATCCTTTTGGAAATCGGTTAGAGTTTTTGACTTACTCATCATAAAAAACTTGTCGATTGTCAAGGCTTGCAAGGCGTAGAAAGAAGCATAGTCTTGACTTATACTTCATTCTTTCAAAGTTTTTGCTACGTCAAATTTCTTCATTGCTAAAACTTTATCTTTCTTAACGTGAAAAGTATAGGACTACTTCTTGAATTAAGGATTGAGATCACCGTCCTGACGGGTTATCATGATAAATAGCAAACTTTACCGAGTTAGAAGGAATAGCGGTAAAAAGCTGATGAACTAGTGTATGTTGTAGTTGGAGGAGATTAAATGACAGAACCACTATTTTTACAACCGATCTTCAAGGAACGTATATGGGGAGGAACAAAATTAAAAGAGGAATTTCATTATGAAATACCATCCTCTCAAACAGGTGAATGCTGGGCGATATCAGCTCATAAAAATGGTCAAAGTGTTGTGGAAAATGGCCTTTATGAAGGCTATTCTTTAGACAAAGTTTGGGAAGAGCATCCTGAACTATTTGGACATTATCATTCTGAGGTGTTTCCTCTTCTTACTAAAATATTAGATGCGAATCGAAATTTATCTGTTCAAGTCCACCCTGATGACACTTACGCGCAGGAACATGAAGGGAATCATGAGTATGGAAAGACGGAATGCTGGTATATTATTGACTGTGAACCTGGCGCTGAATTAATATTTGGTCACCATGCCCAAACAAGAGATGAGCTTAAACAAATGCTTCAGTCTGGTAAATGGGATGATTTGTTGCGCAAAGTACATATCAATCCAGGTGACTTCTTTTATGTGCCAAGTGGTACAATTCATGCAATATGTGAAGGTACGCTTGTCTTAGAGACACAGCAAAGCTCTGATACGACATATCGTGTTTATGATTTTGATCGAATTGATGGAGAAGGCAAAGCACGTGATCTGCATATAGATCAAGCTATCGAAGTGACAAATGTTCCTCATGAAGATAATGAACTTACATTTATGAAAGAACAAAGAACGGGTGCTGTCATTACTACACTTGTTGAATCAGAGTTTTTCTCTGTTTATAAATATGTGCTAGATGGTGCTGGATCATTCAAGCAAGACTCTTACTTCCAGTTATTTAGTGTTATTGATGGGGAAGCTACAATGACAGTAGGTGGAGAAACGTACACGATTCAAAAAGGAAATCACTTTATCCTAACAAGTCAAATTGAAGAATTTACATTAGATGGAGATGCTTCCATTATCGTATCTCATCCATAAAAGAAAGGAAGATGAAAATGATTCATAAACATTGGTATGATACTGAAACCATTAAACGTGTAGAATGTGTTCATGCAAACGCTGAAAAATATGTTGTAGAGAATGTTTTAACACCAGGGAAAGTATATGATGTGAAAAACGAAACAGATGAATGGATCTTTATCATTGATAATACTGGCAAAATTGGTGGCTTTAAAAAAGATTATTTTAAAGAAGTAGAATAAAGCAAAAAGAGCTTGGGTTTTCCAAGCTCTTTCTTTATTAAGTTCAATCTTCTTTTTTCCTACCACGCATAAATGAAAGAAGCAGCAATAGGGTAGGAATGATGATCTGCATTGGCACATGAACGTAAGGTGGGACAATTTTTAATCCTACAAATATGTGCTCTACATAGCTTTGACTCATCATTAAAGCAACAATCATTAATAGTACTCCAAGTACTGAACTTGTTACATATCTTTTTTTATTTTTTAACTTCGGTATTACATCATGTAATCCTATATATGCTGCTAAAAAGAATATGACAATCTTCATAACACCTACGATGACCATCATTATAATTACAATTGGATCAATGCGTTGAACAATCCCTTGAATATTAACTAGAGACACTGTATCAAGTAATGGTACTACAGATCGTTGAGCTAAATCGGGTCCTAACGACGCAATAATTGTAAGGTTTGTCATAATAAGAACAAGGGTGCTGATTAAAATGGCTTGGATTCCTAACTTTTTTGCTTTCTCTTCTCGATTTAAATAGGGAAACAGCATTGTAAAAACGACAAGTTCACCAAAAGGGAAGGTAAGAGATTCAGGAAATGTTTTCATTAAAATCTCTCCCCAACCTTTTTCTAACGGAGGCTGTAAATTTTCAGCTTGAGGGATCCCCGTTACAAATACAAAAAGCAGAAAAAGCAAACCGGCTGCCAGAACATATGGAAAGAAAATCTCACTAGTACGAGCTACTGTCTCGATACCTAATGTGCAACTATAAACAATAACAACAGTGAATATGAGTATTACAACAAGTAATGGTGTTTCTTTCAATATTGTAATCACCATTAACTCACTAAAATCGCGTAGAACACGCGCGGAGAGATAAAAGAAATAGAAAATATAAGCCCAAGCTACAATATAACCTAAGTACTTACCAAGTAGATGGGAGGAGTAGGTTGTTATATGGGCATTAGGAAACTTTTTATGTAACTGCGTGTAGATAAGATAGAGGATAACTCCTCCAACCATCCCTAAAAGTATGACTAACCACGCATCTTGTCTAGCTTCAAATCCCATCCCTACAACAATGGTACTACCAAACTCAAACATAATAATGAGAAAAACAAATTGTGTTGAACTAATTTGCGCTTTTTCCATATATCTCAACCTCTATGATCCAGTCTTAAAGAACGATTTGATTTTTGATCCACACAACAAAACAATTGGATAAACGAAGCCTATTGCTATAGAAAGTGGAACCCATGTTTCTTTATTCCAATCTCCTGCAAAAATTGTATCTGGATAGACGATTAATGCTAATCCTATGACTATGATTCCTATTGGCAATGTAATAGGACGATAATGCTTCAGCCCAAGTAATTGGGAGATACCAATCAATGATACATAGAAGTAAATAAATAGCTTAAAGAAAATAGATAATATCCAAGAAATTGCGATAACTACTTCTAAGCGGTCCAATAAAACGATAAATTCAATACGCTCAGCCATAACATATGTAGGATATACATAATGTGAAGTTAATTTGTAGCTTAAAACCGTAATAGCAACCACGGATATAGCCATTATTAGACTTCCAGCGAGTAAATATCCCATTATGATCGATTTTGTTCCTTTAGAATCTTTGTTTAATACTGAAGGATATAGCACAAATAATAGTATTAAAGGAAACGTTGATACACTTAATTCATAAAGGCTTGCTTCTACAATTTTGTTTATAGGTTGTCCCCACAGTGGTTGTAATTGTTTTATGTCCATACTAGGAATGCTAAATAAGATGATTATGGTTAAAAGCATAATGATCCATGGGAAAAATATTTCAACTGTTTTAACAATCGTCTCTATCCCTAATTTAGCCCCATATATCACAATAGTCATAAATAAAATACAAACCGCAGTCAAAGGGGTTTGTGGTATGATCTGAACGATTACAAAATCTCCAACAGTCCATAGAACGGTGCTTGCACCAATAATGGAATAAAGAACGATAATAAACGTGATAAACTTTCCTATCCATTTCCCAAATGCATACTCATTGTGTTGGAATAGGTTAAGGTTTGGTTGTAAACGACCGATATAGATGAAAAGAATTAATACAAGGACTCCCACAATTATACTAAAGGTTGTAGCAATCCAAGCACTTTCTTTTGCTATAGCGGCTATTTGAGAAGGCGTAATTAATACAGATGTACCAATAGTAAAAAGTGTTAACAAAAGTGTAAATTGTCTTACATTGATTTTTTCATCCATCCTCATAGTCATTCCGCCTTATAATTGTAAAATCGAGAGCACACCTTTTGTAATGGGTTTTATTACTACTGTTACTCCTTTAAGTGGGGTGGTCACATTACCATTCATTTGTAGAAAAATGCTAAAGGAAAGTGCTATAATATAAAAGCCTAAACTAAAGAAGCCTTCCTTAAAGAATCTTTCTCGAAAAATAGATGAGAGATCGATCCAAGCTATTATGATAATCGAAATGATTAAAAGAAAAAGCATGAAGTATGACTCCTTTTACTTTTCTTTGAATGAATCTGTTATTGTACCCGTACGTTTGATTTTTGATTGAACATTAACTTTAATATCAGCTTCAGGAAATAGATCATCCCATTGTCCTTTAATTTTTACCCAATCCTTATTCTGTGTTCTATGCAATAGTTCCCCAAACCCCACAATATCACTTTGCAAATCTTTCTGAATTGCCTCGATGGTTAGATTAGCTGTATTAGTGATCTCTTTATTTAAATCATTTTCTAATTTCTTTAATGTTTTAGGATTGGAGAGCTTCATATCACAATCGCTTTGTGCTATGTTAGCTTGAGCCTTAATATCAACAGTAAAGGTGGGTTTTCCATCTTTTAATTTTCCTTTAATTTTTTTATCTGTACTTATTATTTCAAAGGAAGTGTATTTGCTATCTTCATTACAAGGTATCATTTCTGTAGAATTCTTTACTTTACCTGTTAAGTAATTAAATCCTTTACTTTCTTTATGATCTAGCCATCCAATTAATTGGTCACCTTTCATAGCACCTATATGATCTACTAATATTTTGGCAGGTGAATCGATTTTTTCTACGTTACCAATTGAATTTCCTATATCGGTATTTCCTTGAATATAAATCCCTGTCAGAAATGGTTGTTGTCCTTCTAGCAATAAATCTGATGTAAACTTTTGAATTTTAACTGTTCTCGTCTGAGCTAAATACCTTTCACTACTTTCAATCGTTGCATACATTTTACTTGCTGGTATCTTTTCAAGTGGTGTTAATATATTTAGCATTTGTTTTGCGGAAAAGCCTTTTGCAATAGCTAAGTAAAAATCTGTTCGTAGTTCATGATCGCGAACTAAAAAGTCGATGTTGTCACTTATTCCGGTTTTTGCTAATTCCTCACTAAAAATCACAATTCGAGTATGTGACATATACACCTTTCTTGGAGTAACTTCTATCAAGTTCCTTATTGCATCAAATAAGGATACTCCTGAAGCAGAATAAGTTGAGACAGCTGTTCTCGTTGTAAGTTGTTTAGCGGCTACTTCTGCTGGGTTAATAATTTGAACGGTGACCTCATAACCTTCTTCAGCCTTATCTATACCAATACCAGTAACAATTGCCAGATTATCAAGCTCTTTTTTGCTCCAACAGCCAGTTAAAGCAATTAATAGCAGAGATAGAACAGTTATTTTCTTCATTAAGCGATTTATCAATTTGAATCAATCCTTTACTGATTGATTTTCAGTCTTTCTTCTCGATGGTTTAGGTGCTTCTGTATCCTCACGATCTACATCTTGTTGGTTGATTAGGCGAGGGCGTGAGAATAGTCCCCAATGGGGAAAACGAAGCATGGCGTCCTTTTGGTCCTTAGGGACAAAAGGTGCCATAGGTGTTAGGTAAGGGACACCAAAAGACCTTAGACTTGTTAAATGTAGAATCATAATAATTAGTCCTATTAAGATTCCAAACAATCCAAAGGTAGCTGCTAAAATCATAAAGCCAAAACGTAACATGCGAATAGAAATAGCCATATTAAAGCTTGGGGATACAAAGCTTGAAATAGCAGTTAAGGATACAACAATGACCATGGCTGAGGATACTAATCCTGCCTCAACAGCAGCTTGGCCTAGTACCAATGCCCCAACAATGGATATTGCAGACCCAACAGCTCTTGGCATACGTATCCCTGCTTCTCTTAATATCTCAAATGTAATCTCCATAATCAGCGCTTCAACAAGAGCTGGAAATGGAACACCTTCTCGCTGAGAAGATAAGCTTATAAGTAAATCAGTTGGAATCATCTCTTGGTGAAACGTTGTTAAAGCTATATAAGCTGAGGGCGTAAGCAAAGAAAGAAAGAATGCCAAATACCGAATTAATCGAATGAACGTTGCAAAATCTGCTCGTTGATAGTAATCTTCACTTGCTTGAAAGAACTGTATAAACAGGGCTGGCACAAGGAGAACAAAAGGGGTCCCATCTACAAGTATGGCAACTCTTCCCTCTAACAGTCCTGCAGCGATAATGTCTGGTCTCTCAGAATTGTAGACAGTTGGAAAAGGGGTATAGGTTTTATCTTGTATAAACTCTTCAATATAACCACTGTCTAATATGGCATCTGTATTAATTTTGTCTAAACGTCTATAGACTTCTTTAACAATTTTAGGGTCAGCGATTCCATTAATATACGCAATCGAAATATCTGTTTTCGTCCTTTTACCTATAGCTTTGGTTTTAATCCATAGGTTAGGGTCCTTGATCTTTCTTCGAAGCAAAGCCGTATTGGTCCTGATCGTTTCGGTGAAACCATCTTTAGGACCACGTACTGAAGTTTGGGAGGAAGGCTCTTCGACACCACGTTGTTTCCATCCCTTTGTATCCACAGCAAAAGCTTTGTCATACCCATCGATTAAGATAACAGTATCTCCACACAAAATATGATCATAGAGCTCATTTACAGTGGTAAACTCATTCATTTCTCCAGCAGTTAATGAGTGTTCTTTTAAGATTTGAAAAGAATCCTCTTTAGATGAAAGTTCAACATTAGCTTTTCTGATATCGATCATTAAAGTTCTTAAAATGAAATCTTGTATGAAACTTTTATCCACTAATCCATCCGTATAAATAAGAGCCATCGATAATGAGCCGTCATAACTAGCGTGAAAGGGACGATAGATAATATCATTACTATCTCCCAGTGTTTGTTTTACATCTTGGATTGTTTGTTGAAGTGAGGCGTTTAAATTTTGAGATGGGATATTGGATTGCTTGTTTACAGGCTGCTTTTTAAATAGATTAGATAATTTAAACATCTCTACACCTCAATACGTTGAATTACTCTTATCAGTTTGAACTATTCATAGAAAATCATACCTATGGACTAGGTTTATTCTGATTTTCATAAAGGTTGGCCATGTATTGAGTAAACCACTTAGCAAATAAACCGAAAAGATTGTAATAAATGATTGAATAAATGAGTTTCCACGAACCGAGTTCATAATAGCCTAACCATATAAATAATGGTTCTCCGATCAATGCAATAATCAGTGACAGAATAAAATTAGCAATTAGAAAAGATTTAAAAGATTGATACCTTTGATAAATGAGCATCATCAAAATAGGGACGATCGTAAAGTCTGGTGTAAATAAAGGTGGGAAAAAGGGAAAAAGCTTAATTGGATATCCCCACCAAAGGAGATCAGTGCCTATATTATCTAAAATGAGATTTCCCAACATTATGATCAATCCATAAAACAAAATGGGAAGTGCATTGTTTCGATTTAGCACCTTCCACCATGCAAACCAAGGAAGAAAGCATAAGATAATAAGCAACCACCACTCCCAGGAAAACACGATATTTGATTCCCATCTTACCTCAATCATTTCAAATAACTTTAATCGTTCTTGTTGAATATCATTGAAAGAAGGTACCTGCATATTGGCATTCTCCTTACTTGTAAATGACGTCTGTTTAGTATGGATTAAATCATTAATTTTTACTCGGTAAGAATGTTTTCAATCGTAAAACTGTTGAAAGTATGTAGTAATAGTGCAACGTCTCTTGTACTTCTTAAAATAATGGATAATTGTCAAGTTACTTATAAAAACTACGTTCAGGTTTTATAAATTTTCTATAGGGAAGAGGGAGAAAAGAAAATGAAAAAGGCTGGTGTAACAATGATTTTGGATAATGTAAAAATCTATCAACCTTATGAAGGATATAAAGCAAATAACATCTATCATATAGAAGTTCATGAAGGAAGAATTGTAGGAATACATAAAGGGAGATATTCGTCATCAAATGACCAAGTAATAGATGTGAACGGAAAAACCATAATGGCTGGATATAATGATTCTCATATGCATTTATTAAGATTTGGATTGTTAAAGAAAGAGTTAGATTTAACCCAAGTAACAAGTTGGAAAGAAATGAAGGAAGAAGTTGAGAAGCATTACCCTGAAATTGAAGAGGAAGAGTGGATTTTTGGAAAAGGCTTTAATGATGGGCAATTTACAGATATTGATCATCTTTTAACAGCCGAAGATCTAGATGAAATCAATGTGAATAAATACATGTATTTCATGCATCAAGACGGTCATGAATGTGTTATTAGTAAAAAGCTTCTGAATAAGTTGGAAGAAGAAGAACGATTCCATAAAGAACCAGAAGATTTTAAAGAAAGGGACCAAAATGGTGAACTAACAGGGCGTTTCAAAGATACTGCAGTTCATTATATCAACCACCATTTATGGGAACGTTCATTACAAGAAGCAACTGAAGCGCTAGAGACTGCGATGCCACATTTACTTAAGTACGGTGTAACGTCTGTTCATACGGATGATCGAAGCTTCATAGGATCTTATAAGAGTTTATGGAAAGCTTATACGGAAGCGGAGAAAAGAGGAAATCTGCCAATTCAAGCTCACCTTCACCATTACATTTTTGATAGACAAGATCTTGAGTCGTTTATTGACTCTTTTGATAAACGTACAGGGGATGGAACGGATCGGGTTAAGGTTGGAGCAATCAAAATCTTCTTAGATGGTACACAACGACTTCATACAGCAGCTATGAGGCAACCATATCCTGATCAACCAGATTCAACAGGAAACCTTATCTATACACAAGAGCAATTGAATGACATGGTTTCCTTAGCATCCCAAAATGGTATGCAGGTTGCCATGCACGCCTTAGGTGATCGTGCTGTAGAATCAGCTTTAACTGCCCTTGAGCAATATGAAGCAAATACAGAAAAATTGCGTCACCGAATTATTCACGCACAAACAATGGGAGAAGATTTACTAAAACGCACTTCAAAAGTAGGAGCTTATATTGAAACACAGCCTTCCTTTTTAATGGGGGAGTGGAATGAGAAAGATCAATGGGTACCGGAAACGTTACTTCCTTATTGTGATGCTTTCCATAAGATGATTGATCATGATATCCCAATTACGTTGAGTTCAGACGCACCCATAGGTTCTCTTGATCCAATCACATCAGTTTTTGCAGCAGTTAATCGAACAAATACAGACCATGAGCCAAAAGGAGGGTGGATGCAACAAGAGCGTCTTTCAAAAGATCAATCCTTCTATGGTTTTGGTGTGACACCAGCTGAGTTAGAGTTTCAGGAAAAGAAAAAAGGAAAAATACAAGTAGGTCATGTGGCTGATTTTGTACTTCTGAACAACCATCCTGAAACGGTGAAAAATCATGAACTGCTAAATTTAATGGTTGAAGAAACGTGGATTCAGGGAGAGTGTGTGTTTTCTAGAGAATAATGAAAATGGCTTTTCAGAAGGAGATTACTTCTGTATGTAGAAAGGTTTAGATGAGAGTCACGCTAAACTTAAAGGAGTCATTTTTATATGAAATTTATTTTTGCACGTCATTGTAAAGCAACGGGTCAAGAACGAGAAGCGGAGTTAACAAAGGAAGGTTTACAACAAGCAGATGAATTGTCACGGTATTTAGAGAAATATCCGGTTCATGTTACACGAATACTTTCTAGTCCATTTACAAGAGCCAAACAAAGTATTAGATCCTTTTCGGAGTCTAAGGGAATTGAAATTGAGGTTGATGAGCCTCTTGGTGAAAGAAGCCTAAGCAGTAAACCCTTAGATGATTGGTTAGAGATTCTAGAGAATTCATTTACAGTGTTAGACCAAAAAGTCCGTGACGGTGAATCATCAAAAGAAGCGATGGAAAGAGCGGCTTCACTACTTCACGAGCTTATGGATAGTGATGAAGATGATGAAACGGTTTTGTTAATGACGCACGGTAACCTTTTAGCGCTTATACTAAAATACTTTGATGATGCTTATGGATTTGAAGAATGGAAGAGTTTAACCAACCCAGATTTATTTTTGGCTGTGAGGGAAGGTAAGGAATGGGCTGTGAAACGGATGTATGAAGAATAATAAAATCCTACTGCTTATTAATGGCAGTAGGATTTTAATCTATAAATACAAGTTTGCCAGAAAAATACCTAAACTCTCTTGATAGATTTCATCGAATTGAGTTAGAGGAAGAGGGCTTACCCCTTCACCTAGCTCTACGGTGTAACCAGGACGACGCCATTCTTGTATGAACCAATCCTTATAACCTGCGTAGCTATCTACATACTGTATGGGTGTATAACCACTAACACGTGCAAATTCTTGTACAATTGTTTCTGCTTCCGGAGGTTCTAAGCCTTCGAATCCCCAGTAAATGACTTCACCTTGAGTATGAAAAGCAAGAGCTCTAAAAAAGTTACTGTTTCTGGTTAATTGAGCCATTGCTTTAGACTCCGGTTCAGATAGAGGTTCAGGACCCGGATAATTCGCTGGAGCAGGGGCTTGCTCTTTCCGTTCTTTTTCTATTTCCCACTTAGCTGGGAATTGATTGTTTAAATCAACACCGTTTATGTTGGCTTTCCAACCATTAAAATTTGTGCTGCCATTGTTGATCTCAAAAACATTACTTTGAAAAGGTTCCTCATTAGGTGGGCCATTTATAACGAGGTTTACCCCATCTGGATTAACCATCGGTACAACTGACAACATTTTAGAATTATAATAGGGGAGCATGTCGAGACCTCTAATGGATGTTTGATTTGTTAGAGAAAGTAGGTAATCATTTAAAAATGTCATGATAATGGAAGTTGTAATCCATTCATTTGCATGGAAGGAACCATCTACATGTACAGTCTCATTCCCTCTTCCAACTTTGATTTCAGGGATCGATTTTCCCATAACAGATTCACCGATTGATCGTTGGAAAATAAAAGGATACACCATAACCAATCTATTGATATCTGTAACCATAGACTCATACGTATAATTGTTTTTCCCATTTACGATTCTCCAAGTAACACGTAACGGAACCCGAATTGTTTGTCCTACTTGCAGAAAGTTAGGATTGACCATTGGGTTTAAGAGAAATACTGAGTCTAAAGGTATGTTTCTAGAATAAGCAATGGACCAAAAAGAATCTCCAGACTGGATAGTATAATCTTCAGCAACATAACCAGGGATATTAATCGTTTCGCCAATATAAAGATAACGATCGGCTGCGTTTGGGTTTGAATCCAATATAAGAGGGAGTCTTATGCTAAATAATTGACTGTAATACCAGAAGGAATCACCATTTCGAACAGTTACCTGCAACAATTTCATCTCCCTTCTCATTATCCACTTTTATATATATGAAATAGGTGATTTCATCATGCTGAAAGCTTTAACATACAAAGGAGGTCAAGCAAATGAAATGGGACCAGCATTATGGATATAATCGGATGATACAAAAAGATAAGCTTACAATTGGATTAAACATACCTATTGAAAACCATGGAAAACAGAAGCCGACTATGAATCACCAAGTAAAACGTGCTCAATTAGCCGAAGAATTAGGCTTCACAGCGCTTTGGTTTCAGGACGTACTCCTAGAGGATCCAACGTTTGATGACCCAGCAACAGGTCAGATTTTTGATAGTCATATTTATTTAACCTATATAGGGAGTCATACGACAAAAATTAATTTAGGAACAGCTGCATCCGTTCTCTCATTAAGACATCCTTTACGTTTAGCTAAGGAAGCGGCGAGTATAGAAAACTTATTTCCTGAACGTTTTATGCTTGGGTTATCATCAGGGGATCGAAGACGTGATTTTTCAGCTTTAAATATACCGATTTTGGAACGTGGGGAACTTTTTCGTGAGTCTTTAGCATACTTCAAGAAAGTGTTAAATAGTGAGTATGAGGATTATACATCTAGTTTAGGATCACTTGAGAATGTAAACCTTGTACCGAAGCCAACTTCAGATATTCCTATATTTATTACAGGGTACGCTCAGCAAACATTAGATTATGTAGCAGCCCATGGAGATGGCTTTATGTTTTATCCACAGAATTTAGAAAATCAAGAAGCATTAATTCGTGAATATCAGACGAAGGCCAAAATGTATGACCCTAAACAATATAAGCCTTTTTTTCAGCCTATTGTAATGGATCTTCATGAGAATCCCGATCATGAACCGGAAAAAATAAAATTAGGATACCGACTTGGTAGGAAAGCTCTTATTGAATGGTTAAGACAACATGAAGAAATAGGTGTGAATCATGTGATGATTTCACTAGCGCATAGTACAAGAGATGCTGAAGAAGTTATGAAAGAAATAGGAGAAGAGGTTATTCCTCATTTTCCACCGCATCATTCATGAATCAAAAATAGACCTCTCAAGTTAGAGAGGTCTAAGTGAATCATCGAGTAATTTTAGCTTCCCGTTTTTGAAAGTCGACATCTTTGTAATAGGTGTTCTTCACAAGAAGGTTTGGCCCAAGACATTTTACTGCAGGACAATGACAATTCAAACTATTAGCAAGGGAGCTATCTTTCCAACGTTTATAAGCTTCAGGCAAGGAAGTGTCTTGTATATTTCCTAAAGAAGGTTCATCTCCAAAGTCTGTAACAATGATTTCTCCATCAAAAATATTTACATTTAACCTTGAGCGTCCATCTGGATCATTTCGTACCGTTACATTCTTTTCTTGGAATAAGCGCTTTTGCAATTTAAGGTCTTTTTCATTCGTGCTACAAGGGTAAAAAGGTAACGTACCAAAAAGCATCCACATATTTGGGTCTCTGTGATCTAATATTCGATTAATTGCTTCATTCATTTCCTCAAGAGACAATGTTTCTAAATGACTTGCAAAATCGGCAGGATACATTGGATGGATTTCATGACGAGAACATCCCATTTCTTTGACATGGTCATGTATAGTCTCTAAATATGGGAATGTACGTTTATTCAACATGGTTTCAGCAGAGACCATAACTCCTTCAGCAGTGAGTCGCTGTGAATTCTCCACCATTCTATGAAAATAACTTTCTCTAATATTCTCTGATGGTTTCCGTTCCATTCTTGCAAAACCTGTAGAAGTGAATTCTTCTAAAGTACCCCAGTTATGAGATATATGTAATACGTCTAAGTAAGGAATGATGGGCTTATAGCGATCATAGGGTAAGGTTAGATTGGAGTTAATTTGTGTTCGTGCTCCTCGCTCATGTGCGTACTTAAGAAGCGGTACTACATAATTATCAACAGATTTTTTCGATAGAACTGGTTCTCCTCCAGTAATACTAAGGGCTCTTAAATGTGGAATTTCATCCAATCTTTTAATAATAAGTTCTATTGGTAGAGCATCTGGATCTTTCTGCTGAAGCATATACCCAACTGCACAATGGGCACATCGCATATTACATAAAGTAGTTGTTGTAAATTCAACATTAGATAAGGTCATTTCACCGTGTTCTTCTACATCCAAGTAAGCTTCCCAAGGGTCATGTTGGGGAGTTATTGGTTTCATTTTAAGACTATTACTCAAGTAAATCACTCTTTCTTTTCATTAAACATAGGTTAACAACTTCTTATTTTAACATACCAAGGGTTGAATAGCGGGTGAATATAGAACATCAAGATGAATAATGCTTATTAATAGCGGGTATCGTGATAGGTGGAATTGATATCAAATCACACTAGGAGGAATGAAAATGGCAAATTTACAAGGGAAAACCGCTATTATTACCGGAGCAAGTAGTGGTATTGGACAATCAATTGCAGAACATTTAGCTCAAGAAGGAGCGAATGTAGTCTTAGCTGCTCGAAGAAAAGAGCGTTTAGAGGAATTGGCTGAATCGATTCAAAAGGATCATTCTGTTGAAACGAAAGTCGTTGAAACGGATGTTACCAACCAAAAAGACATGGAAAACTTAGTGAAAGTAACGAAAGAAAGCTTTTCCTCAGTAGATATTCTTGTTAATAACGCAGGTGTAATGCTTCTTTCATTCCTAAAGAACGACAAAGTAGAGGAATGGGAGAAAATGGTGGATGTGAACTTGAAGGGAGTACTTTTTGGTATCCACTCTGTTCTACCAACCATGCTGGAGCAGGATACAGGTCATGTCATTAACGTATCTTCAGTTGCTGGACATGAAGTATTCCCAACAAGTTCAGTATATAGTGCCACAAAATATGCAGTACGTGCTCTATCCATGGGGATGGAAAAAGAGCTTTCTAAAACTGGTGTACGTGTAACAAACATTTCACCTGGTGCTGTTTCAACTGAATTACCTGAGCATATTACAGATGAAGAAGTAATTAGTATGTTTGAGGATCGCAAAGGTAGAGTTACTTTAGAGGCGGATGACATCGCTCGTTCTGTCGTTTATGCGGTTACACAACCTGAGTACGTGAATGTGAACGAAGTTATGGTAAGACCATTACAAAAGAAAAGCGAATAAGTACTTTGATTAGAAAAGGGATGCCCATTTTTGAGCATCCCTTTTTACATAAGTTTACTTGATTTCAAAGGTCTTAAAACCTTTAATTTGATCAAAATTTGTTATATCTATATCTGACACTTTAGCATATGGGCTTGGCCCATGCTTTAAGGCTTCTAAGAAAGCATCAATTTGTTTTTCTTCACCTTCTGCCTCAACTTCTACGGTTCCATCTTGCCTATTTTGAACCCAACCATTTACGTTAAATTCTTTCGCCTTCTGTTTAGCAGAAAATCGGAAGCCTACACCTTGAACCCGGCCATGTATAATTAAATGAACATGCTTCATGATTTCACCTCATCTCTGAGTCTGTACTCTTATCCTATATAACAGTAACCGCAGATGAAAGAGGTTAAACAAAGAAATATTACATTCACCCTTCAAAAGGTTGATCTGTAAAAATCTCATTATACGCATCTTGTGCAGCTTCTTCAGAAGAAAATAGGGCATCTTCATCTTCTATTAAGTGGTAAGTTTCATGTAAAAATAAAGCAACTTCCTCTGGATTGTGAGGGTGCTGCACGATTTCAGCCTGTTTAATATTTGCAACCGTAGGTGTATGTGGATTTCTATATATGACGAAAACCTCATCACCAGCTCTTACTTCTTTTGGGTCAATCATATTATCCATGTAAAGCATCCTTTCCATACAATTTGCCATTAGCTTATGTATAATTGAGTAAAGTAACCGTACATACATATGTTAAAATATGCTAAGGAAGTTGTGGGAAATTACGATAAAAGGGTGTTTCTATGCCAGATTGGTCTTATCATCCGTTATTTAAACCATGGTTGTTTACATATATCTATGGGGTAATTTATGCTAAGTACTTCTTAAGTAAAGGCACTAAATTGAAAGGATGAAATAATACGAGATGAACTCTTATGTGTTTGTTTATGGTACGTTACGAAGTGGTCAGCCAAATGCTTATCTTCTTAAGGAAGCAAAACTTAGATATCAGAATGCTTGGACGTATGGGATTTTATATTCAACAGATCAATATTATCCTATTCTGATCCAGTCATCTACAGATAAAGTTTATGGGGATGTATATGAGGTTACGTCTACACAATTAGGGTTACTTGATGAACTAGAAGGGTATCATGGTGCTAATAAAGCCAATTTGTATAATCGATATAAACAGTGTATTTATACAGCAGAAGAGAGATCCGATTATAAATGGTGATTGGACCACGTACAACTGCACTCCGTAGTGATGCATCCTTAAATTAAATAGAACTAGCTTTACATCAATAGCTAAGAAGCAGTCTTAATCGGCTGCTTTTTTTATTGAATTATTTAAATAAAATACACATGAACCGTGATATAAACATAATAAAATTATGGTAAACTAAAATACTTTACAACCCACTCATACTTAGTAGTAACTCCGAACACTAAATTAAAAGAACGTTAAGTTCATAAGGATATTCCACTTTTAGATTTTAATCAATACCGATTTATAATTCATTGAACCTGTTTTCAATTTTCATCGCTAAATTTGAAGCTGTTTCATTATGCTGCTCACGAACTATATCCTTTGCTCGAGATTTATTAACCACTCTTATCTTACCATTATCTTGTAGTTTTTGAATCTCAATATAAAAAGGGTTGGCGTTTGGTCGATCAATTGTGCCAGTTAAAATTCTTAAGTAATCCCGAGTACCTCGAGTTAGTTCTGAATCACTCCAAGAGATCTTACCATCATACATGTCTTCATTGTACACCTCAGCAAAATGCATAGCTTCTATAACAGCTTCTACAGCAGAACTATAAGCATTCGGTGAACTAACAAACGTATTTAACATTCCATCTACAACCATGGGCCGGTATACGGTATCATTCATAGCATAGTCCATATTTTTACACCTCACTGAATTTACACAATTTAATTGTAGTTTGTCCGTATCAACCAACTTTATTCGAAAAGAAATGGAGGAGAGATATGATCGAGGTTAATGATGTCACAAAGAAGTTTTCAAATGGTAAAGGGATATTTGGTGTCTGTTTTTAGCGAGCAAGTATTATGAAATGTTGTTCATTGTAATCGTGGGGATTTATCCCATTATGATGACTAACCAGTTATTGGTTCATTATGTGGATCAGGGCTCTATGGCTTATTTTTTATCAACTCCTTACTCACGACTACAAATATCAATCATACAAGCAAGTGTATTTTTAACAGGACTTTTACTGATCATGATATGTACGGTCATAGCAGGTATTATAGGAAGTACAATTTTTCTATCAGCAGATCATCAACTGAATATCAGTCAGTTTATATCTGTTAATGTAGTGGGATTTTTATTGTTTTTTGTAGTAGGTGGTTATTGTTACTTAATTTCCTCTTGGTTAAATGATGAAAAGCGTGCCCTTGGATTAGCTACTATTGTTACAATCATCTTTTACGGTCTTGATTTTATAGGGAAAATGAGTGAGCAAGTTGAGTGGTTACGGAACTTATCCATTTTTTCTCTATTTCGTGCTGGTGAATTATTCCGAGCTACTAGTTTTGATTTTGGACACTCGTTTCTTTTATTAATAATTGGATTTGTAGGATTCTTGTTATCTAGTTTTATCTTTGTTAAAAGAGATTTATCTTTATAAGGATTGCAATGCTCATATCTTCATAGTAGTATATAGAAAAAATAGGAAGTCAGAGATTATAACTCTCGCTTTTTTACAAGATAAGAATTTTTCTTTATCTTTAGAAGGGAGATGGTGAGATGGAAGGAGATAAAAAATATCATCGTGCCTTTGGGGTTTATGGCATATGTATAAATGAAGGGAATCTGCTCGTTATTGAGAAAAATCGTGGGCCATACAACAACCGCTTTGACCTTCCAGGTGGTAGTTTAGAGGAAGGGGAAAGTTTAGTTGCCGCACTCCATCGAGAGTTTAAAGAAGAAACAGGCGCTTCCATTCATGTGAAAAACCTCATAGGAACTAGTGATTTTATTGTCCAGTGGGATTGGGATCCCTACACACATGTTCATCACATTGCTGTTTTCTATCATGTAGATGTAGTAGGTGCATTTGATCAAAATCCTTTCCAATTTGAGGGACAAGACTCCATTGGTGTTAGGTGGATAAAGCAAAACCAGATTTCAGAAGAAACCGCTTCACCACTAGTTTTAAAGGCTATGAAATGGGTGTACTCTAATGAATTTGATTTCAATGTAGAGGTTTATAATGATTGGATTATAAAGAATTGAATTGCCCATGAATAACAACGTATTTGCTATTTATATACTCATACCTCTCGTAGCATTTATTTTAACTGAAACGTCATGCCATATCTGAACAAAACTTTTATTAAAATAGATCGTATAGGAGTGTTTATGCATGAGTGATTTTGTCTCATTAACTATTATGATAATACTACTCATTATATCTATTGCTATGATTAATATAGGAATCATACTTTCTAAAAGTCTAAAAGCTCAAAAAGATCTTGAAAAAGCCTTATACCGTTTAATAGAACTTAAAAAAGAAAAACAACGACCTTGTAGAGCTGACAAAAATTCATTCCATATGTAAATCCTGTAATTTTTTCTGACACCAAATAACGCACCTCTTACTATTGTAAGTAATGCTAAATGTGGGATCTTTTCTAAAAGTAAAAAAAGAGCTCAGGCCTTAGCCCAAGCTCTTTTGTAATAATGTTTAACCTGCCGCTTTTTCTTCTTTTCCACTTTCATCATCCCAAGCTTCTGTATCTTCAATACCAAGCTTTTTCGGGTTGAAGACTGGATCTTTTCCTTCTTTACGTTGCATTTCATAGTCCTTCAGTACATTGAAGGCAACTTTACCTAACAATCCAATTGCTATTAGGTTGATTACAGTCATAAGAGCCATGAACAAGTCCGCCATTTTCCAAACAAGCGCAAGGCTAGAAATTGAACCAATAAATACGAACGCCATTGTAGCAATTCGGAAAATAAGTAAAGCGGTTTTACTTTTTTTAATGAACTCAATGTTTGTTTCTCCATAGTAGTAAGAGCCTATAATTGAGCTGAATGCGAATAATAGAATCGCAATCGAGATAAATACTGAAGCCCATCCACCAATGTGAGAATCAAGAGAGTTTTGCAGTAATTCGATACCAGATACTTCACCTGTTCGGAATACAGGAGCAAGTAAAATAATGAATGCTGTAGCAGAACAAACTAAGATTGTATCTACAAATACACCTAAAGATTGTATAAGTCCTTGCTTAGCCGGGTGAGTTGTTGTTGCAGTAGCAGCTGCGTTAGGTGCACTACCCATACCAGCTTCGTTAGAGAATAACCCACGTTTTACACCGTTCATGATCGCAGCACCAATAGCACCACCAACCGCTTGTTCAAAACCGAATGCATGTCCAACAATTAAACCAATGATAGAAGGTAATTCTGCAAAATTAATGACTAAAACAACCATTGCAATTAATATATAAAGTACTGCCATTATAGGTACGATTACACTGGATAGGTTAGCAATACGGTGTACACCACCGAAAATAACTATACCAGTAACAACTGTAATAATAGAACCCATAACAACACGGTTCATTCCGAAAGCGTTTTCAAAAGCTAAAGCAATTGTGTTACTTTGTACGGAGTTAAATATTAGTCCGAATGTTATTGCGATTAACACTGCGAAAATAATACCTAACCATCTAGCTTTAAGACCTTTTTCTATATAATACGCAGGCCCGCCACGGTAAGCTTTAGAATCTTTAATTTTGTACACCTGTGCTAAAGTACTCTCAATAAATGCTGTAGCTCCACCTAGTAATGCTACAATCCACATCCAGAAAACTGCACCTGGACCACCTAATGTAATTGCAACTGCCACACCTGCTAAGTTACCAGTACCGATACGAGTAGCTGCACCCACACAAAATGATTTAAATGGTGATATGTTTTTCTTTCCGTCTTTAAATGCTGGTTTCTCGGCTAAAACTCTTACCATTTCTCCTAAAAATCTAAACTGAACGAAACGGGAGGCAATTGTGAAATAAATCCCAATCCCAAGTAGACCTGCAATTAGCACGTACCCCCATAGAATCCCATTCCAAAAATCAATAATTCCTCCTAAAAACTCTTCCATACCTTTGTCGCCCCTCTTCCTCTTTGATGATTTATATTATTCTGAAAATTCTAGCTAAATATTATTATACATTTAATAACCTAAGCGTCAACAAATTTCGACATATTCCAATTAAATTCTAATATATTGAATTATTTAGAAAGGCGGTGAAAACACAGGAATTCAAGTAAACTGAAATAAGGGGCTGTAGGGAGTTATATTAGATTCCAATGTAGAAACCATCATCTTGAAGTATGAACGAAAGGTTGAAGCAAAGGTCATTAACAAACCAGGATATCCTCGTATATGGTATAAATTATTTCAAACTGAAGATGGCTTAAACCAGATTGAAAAAGAATGTCCAATTGATTCAAATGGGGAGGAAGTACCTTGAAATAAAGACTAATCAACTTACTGATTCGTTAATTGAAGATCTTATGGAGGTATCTCAAATTCATGTCTTCAGCAATAGGGCGCTTTTCTGAATAAGGGAAGTTTTTTTATTATCTTAATCGTAAAGCACTGTTATGAAAAAGGAAATATACAACTTTTTGTGGAATAGTTTAGTAAGAAAAATAAAATTAAAAGTGAGGACTCATATGAAGCAATTAACATTCCATGAGTTACAGAGCTATCTGGAACTAAAATATAAAGAAGGACGTACTTCATCTGCATTGTTTATGAAACTAGTAGAAGAAATTGGGGAGGTAGCAGAAGTACTAAACCAGTTAGAAGGTCGGAAGGAAACTTCAGGGGATAGTTCTTTAGAAAAAGAGTTAGTTGATGTTATACATTACGCAGTGGCCATTGCGAGCAAAAATGATATTAATTTAACAAAAGCAATTATTAAAAAGGATAAGCAAGCTGCAATAAAATATAATCAATCTCCAAATTTAGAAGAATTTTTAGTAGTGCAAAATAAAAAGCATTAAGATAAAAAATAGAAAATAGTTCACTATTTAACAAACCGATGCCTATTGCACAAAGTCATAAGTAAATTATCTCTAATTCAAATTTTCAAGATTAGGACGTAATATAATGGACCCATAAATCTAGACACGAAATAAGGAGATGTTAAGGTAGGTTTATGGGTAGAAGAAAAAGATATACATCAGAATTTAAATCCAAAATCGTGCTAGAAATCTTAAAAGAAGAGAAATCCATTTCCGAGATCTCTTCTGAACATGGAATTCATGTGAATCAACTACGCCAATGGCGGAAAGCAGCACTGGAACAAATGCCACAAATCTTTGAGACCAATAATAAGAAAGTGGATCAGATGAAAGAGGAGTATGAAAACCAAATTGAGAACCTATACGCCGAAGTAGGTCGTTTAACCACGCAGTTGTCGTGGCTTAAAAAAAAATCTGGCATTAAAGACTAGAGCTGAACGAGTCTCCATGATCGATTGGGAAGGCTCTGACCTCTCCATTAAAGCGCAAGCAGAATTACTCAGCTTAAATCGAACCAGTCTTTATTATAAGCCTGTGGAGCCTTCACCTGAGGAGTTGATGATTAAGCATAAGATTGATGAAATCTACACTAAATATCCGTTTTTTGGATCCAGGCGAATCAAGGAGTTTCTTAAAAACGAAAAGATTTTCGTTAATCGAAAAACTGTGCAAGGTCATATGCGAGAAATGGGTATCGCTGGTATTTCACCTGGTCCAAACCTCAGTAAAAGGAATCAGCAGCATCGCATTTATCCTTATTTACTCAGAGGTCTGGCCATCACGCACCCCAATCACGTTTGGGGGATTGATATTACCTATATTCGATTAGAGAAAAACTGGATGTATTTAGTCGCAATCATAGACTGGTATTCTCGGTATGTAATCAGTTGGGAACTGGATCAAACACTTGAAATGGACTTTGTATTAGAAACTGTTAATAGGGCGCTATCTAATCATCAACCGATTATTTTAAACAGCGATCAGGGAAGCCATTTTACGAGCCCGCAATATACAGATTTACTTAAGGAAAACGATATTAAAATCAGTATGGATGGGAAAGGGCGAGCCCTTGATAATATTATTACTGAGCGACTCTGGCGAACAGTCAAGTATGAAGAAGTCTATTTAAAAGATTATACGAGCCCGAGAGAAGCCCGCAATGAGATTAATAGTTTTTTACATTTTTACAACCAAGAACGCCCTCACCAATCTTTAGGCTATCAACCCCCTGCCACTGTTTTTAGCCAATCTTAGGAGAGTCCTCCTCTCGTAAGAATCTATGATAGACATGAATCATCAAAGGTGGAATAATACAATAAACCCCAGAACTCTCCTAGGTTCGTGTCATAGAAGTATTACCCCACCTTAAAAATTCAAATTCCGTGTCTTGACGAAAGGGTCCACCTTATAATTCTTTAGTAAGTAATTGCACTTTTGAAGAATATATATCAGTAAGTGTTACAACTGATATGCAAGAACTAGTAAATGCAATTGTTGATAGCCAAAAAATATATAGAAAAATATTAGATATAGAAGTCATAACTAAAGGAGACGCTTACTTTCTCACGAAAAATAGTGGTAATGTGATGGTGCTTTATCAAAAGAATAATGGTCTAGCTAAAAGGTTTGAACTTATAAACCACAGATCTACACAAAACAAAACCGCTGGAGCTGCTCAAGATATAAGTGCTTTTTTTGGTGAAATGATTAGAGAGGAAAGCATTGATAGTAGTAACTTTGGTGAGGTATCAATCAAACTTAACACTGATATAAAACAAAAAGTGATTAAGTTGAAAGAATTAAATTCATTATGGGTAAGTTCGGTTAAGGACAATGTATTTGGTGTAACGAAAAAACAAGATAATTTAATCTTTAACACACAGCAGTTTCGAGAACATTACGGTGAAAACAGTTTATCGGATGAGTTTTGGGTGAATTTTATTATGGATATTGAAAGTAATACTCAAAAATACTTACAAGATAGCGATTTATCGATATTAAGAATGTCTTATTCAAATAACAAGCAATAGTTAAAGATTATTCCTAGATATCTCAACTTCAAATCTTCAACAATCGGGCGCTTTCCTGAATAAGGAAAGTCCTTTTTATTATGTCATGATCGAATAATAGAGCAGGTTCTTAACTGGACATTTGCGCTCTTACTTAATGATCAGAATTACTGGTTCTTATACAAATGGATAATCTTATTAAAATTAAGTGGGTTTTCACCCAAACCCTGAACATGCAAATGGTCATGAAGTGAATCTTTATTGATTTTCCAGTTTAAAGTGAAAATGTTATCAGTATCATTTTCTTTAATATCATATCCGATTAATATTCTTTCAGTCCATGTTTGAGTACCTGTTGAGATTAACCAAAATAAAACAGTTTGTGTGTTTTCAGCTTTAACATTAAATGTGATTTCGTCTGTTCCTTTTGGTATCTGCACCCAAATACCGTTTTTAGGATAGTTTGTTTCTATACTTTTAATATCTGGATTAGGGGGACTTACATTAAAAATTGATTGGTATGCCATTAGAATGTGTAAAGCAATGATCACCTTTAATAACACTTTTTTCACCTCTTTTCTTAGTATTTTCATGATTGGAATTGATATGTGCTAAAAGTATTAGGAAAAAAGCAGCTTTTAAAAAACCATTGGGGTATCCCAATGGTTTTAATAGATTAATGTTGTTTGTCAAAGGCTAACTTTAATCCAAATCCAATTAATACAACACCAGTTGTTTTATCCATAATTCTTTGTACTTTTTGAGACATGAGCCAATTACGTAAATAGTTAATGAAAAAGACATAAAGAAAAAACCAAGTAATAGATAAAATTGTATATGTAACACCCATTACAATTAGCTGTTGAGTCGCATTTTTACCTGATTTTACAAATTGGGGTAAAAAGGTTAGGAAGAACATAGCCACTTTTGGGTTTAGTACATTTGAGAAGAGACCTTGTTTAAGAGCTGAAGTTTTCTCTTCTGAATTTGAGTGATCTTGAGTACTTTCATCCTTCTTTTTACTAGATATAAAGGATGTTAATCCTAAGTAAATCAAGTAGATCGCACCAATGTATTTTATAATTTCAAATGCCAAGGCCGACTGCATTAAAATAGCTGAAAGCCCAAAAGCAGCAGCAAAGGTATGAACCAATGAGCCTATTGTAATACCTAAAGCCATTTTATATCCATTTTTTCTTCCATCTGAAATGGTCCTTTTAGTAATTAGTGCTGTATCAATACCAGGGCTCATAACAACAAATAACGAAAGTACTAAAAAAGTAAAAAAATCATTCATTTTCCTCCACCCTTACTGGTCTGTTAAATTTGTTTAATCTATTCTAACATGAGTTCGTTTTACTGTTTATTTAAATTTTAAATATGAGCAATTATAAAAAGATGGTAAATTTTTCAATAATTCGTAACAAAACAAACCCTCTTTTCGTCAAATCTAGAAAAGGGGGCATTTAGCTTGAAAAATTTATATGTACTAATATTGGGCGCTTTATTACTGTTTTTAGTTGCCTGTAGTAGTGGGAACAGTGAGCAAGAATCAAGTGATACTGGATCGTCGGAAAACAAGATATCAATGGAGACTTCAAAGTCAGAAGGAAAAAGAAGTAGACCTGCACCACCTAATGGTGAGGATTATGATGATATGTTCTTTGAAGACTATGGCACAAATCCTTTTGTTTCTACAGAAGATGATACGTTATCTACTTTTGCTATGGATGTTGATACAGGGTCGTATTCTGTTACTCGGAACTATATTAAAAGAGGGGAGCTTCCGCCAGATGAGGCTGTACGAGTAGAAGAGTTTGTGAATTATTTCGGGTCCAACTTACAAGCGCCTGCAAATGATACATTTGCGATAGGGGTAGACGGGGGGAAGTCTCCGTTTGGTGAGGGTTATCATTTGCTACGTATTAGTATGAAAGGAAAAGAAATTAAAGTTGAGGACCGAAAAAATGCAAATTTAACCTTCGTAATTGATGTATCCGGTTCTATGAATCATGAGAACCGTTTAGGATTAGTGAAAAAAAGCTTGAGGATGCTGGTAGATGAACTACAACCACAAGATAAAGTCGGAATCGTTACTTATGGATCACAGGGTCGAGTGGTATTACAACCAACTAGTATAGATAAAAAAGATAGAATTATTCATGCCATCGAAGAGCTACAACCTGAGGGTTCTACCAATGCAGAAGAAGGACTCACATTAGGGTATGGATTAGCGAGAGAGTATTTTACAGAGGGATCCATAAATAGAGTCGTATTAGCTTCTGATGGTGTTGCCAATGTTGGAAAAACTGGACATAAAGAAATATTGAATGAAATTAAAGAATACGCACAGGAAGATATCACATTAAGCACCTTAGGTTTTGGGATGGGAAATTATAATGATGTATTAATGGAACAACTAGCCAATAACGGTGATGGGAACTATGCATACATTGATAGTTTCTCAGAAGCAAGAAGAGTTTTTATGGAGCAGCTAACTGGAACCCTCCAAACGATTGCAAAAGATGCAAAAATTCAAGTTGAATTTGATCCAAAGAAAGTCGATCGATATCGACTGTTAGGGTTTGAGAACCGTGATGTAAAAGACGAGGATTTTAAAGATAATTCTGTTGATGGAGGAGAAGTTGGAGCTGGTCATTCCGTCACTGCCCTTTATGAGGTGAAATTAAATGAAAGTACAAATGACCTGGGTAAAATAAGTTTAAGGTTTTTTAGTGAAGAAAAGCAAGAAGTAGAAGAAATGCAAAAAACACTATCATTTTCTGAAGACGACAATCCCTCGAAGAATTTAATGTTTTTAGCGTCCGTTGCTGAATTTGCAGAAATCATGGGTGAAAGTTATTGGGCTAAAGAAAGTAGCTTGGAATCGGTATTAGAGCTTGCTCAATCATCTGCACAAAATGAAGAGCAATTTGCTTTTGTAGAGCTTGTAAAAGATGCCATTGCAATAAAGCCATAATCGATTTAGTCCAAAAATAAGTAAAAGCCCCACACCAAAGTGTATAAGTTATGGTGGGGGGCTTTTTGTTGTGCCGGTTTTTTATTGTGCGCCCATAAAAGATCCACCAATTTTAACAGCAGCATGTTCACTAAATTTCCGTGTGCGACGCAAGTATTGATCAGTAGTTACAGATGACTCGTGATCCAATAAGTCTTGTATAGCTTTCAAGTCTGCGCCTTTAGATAAATAATAAGCAGCTGTATAGTGGCGGCATGTATGAGGCGTGATTCGGAAACGGACAGATTTTCCACTATCAGCAAATTGCTTCTCCATTTCAATACGTCTTTTAATGAAGGGAAATTGATCCTGAAGATTTTCAATTTGCTTTGTGAACTCATTACTTAAATATTTAAAGTTGTAATGATCCCCATTAGGTTTAGGAAAGAGTGGGGTGTTTTGACCATTTAGTTCACCAGAAAAACCACGTCGCATACGAAATTCTTGTAAAACCTCTAACACCTCATTAAATAATGGGACCTCACGCAGTTTATCTCGTTTTCCAACTACAGAAACAAAATACAAGTTTGCTTCTGGTTGATAAGTAATTGAAGACCACCTTGCTGAACACAACTCCTGAATTCTTAAGCCTGTAGAGACGAGTGTAAATAAAAGCGTGTACATGTACCAATCATGCTTTTTAAAATACTGTAGCAGCGCTTGAACTTCTTCCTCATAGAAATCACGATTCACAAGCTGATCCTTCTGGAGCGAGATTCGCTTCATGCTTTTCGTTAAATCTTCTTCTACCATTCCATACTTATATAAGAATTGTAGAAACTGTTGAACGACTGTACTTTTTCGGCGTAATGTCGTGGACTTATACCCTCGTTGTTCTATCTCTAGTTGATATTGCGTTACTAGTTCAGGGTGGATCTCTCGAACAGATTCATACCACTGATGGATGTAGGTGAAAAATTGATTCACTTCACGAAAATACTCTTTTAAAGTAGATTTCTTTCGTTTGGTTCCAATGGAAGGTTCATCGTGCAAAAACAAATACAATAGTAATTCATCTGAAGCTCTTGACCAATCGACATTCCGAAAACCTTGTTGGACAATCGATAAATATGTATCCTTTGAAAACCAGTTTATTTCATTGTCTTGTTGGATAATAGGTTGAACGATTTCACTCATCAAATTCTCCTTATCTATCATTTACAATACCAAAACATTCTAGAACAACCATATCATATCTAGTATAATAATACCTAGAAAAATTGATCATTATTCTATATTCAATAACAAATATATAAAATATAAATCACTATATATGTATTTTATTAAATGTAAGTTAGGAGAAGGCGTTTTATGTATTACTCAATTGAGCAAATTTGTAAAAAACTACATAAAAATGAGCGACAAATTCGTTACATGGTAAATCAAGGGCATTTGAAGCCTGTTAATCCTGATACGTACCGAAGGGATGGAGGCTATCGTTTTTCACAAGAAGAAATGGAGCGCGTCGAACAAACGTTAGAACTACCAGGGTTGTCAGTAAAAGAAGCAGCACAAGAGTTAGAGATCACACCTCAATACTTACTCCAATTCGTTTCGAATGGAGATGTAGAAAGTGAAGTGAAATGGATTGGTCAGAAGAAAAGGCGCTATTTCCAAAAAGAAGAAATTCGACGATTTAAAGATCAATTAAAAGAAGATCGTCAGACAAATCGAATGGGTGAATATGGGCGAAGGGTCAAACTCATTTCGCGAGAAGTTCGTATTTTTGAAGAATGCCTTTATGACGGCGATGAAGCTCGTGTGATTAGTCTTGAGCCTCTAAAAATTATGACGGCTAGAGGAGAAATTATAGAATTGGATGATGTTGGAATAAAATCAGAGTCATGGCCTGAAAAACCTTACATTCGTCATAAAGGATATACTGAATTCGAGATACCTATCCCACGACATCCTCAACATCCTGTTTACAAAGTTTTATATAAACTAATAGAAGAATTAGGTATTATGAACATCCAGATCTATGAAACTTTTTTTGGTGATTATTTTGTTCGTTGTCGTCTTGGTTCATTACCTGCAACAAATGAAGAGTATAAACTGTTATTAAAATATCTCTCAAATGGCGAGATCACTTATAAGAATGAGATGATTCATCTAGAATCAAACGAAATCACCAAATCCTTAACAATTCCAAAAGATCTATGGCAGGATATCGAACAAATTTCCGAAAGAGAAAATGATTCAATCCATCAAACCGTAACAAAAGCCTTAAGAAATTATATAAATTTGCAGGATTTGTGACACTCCTTATATAAACAGTTATTGGAAAACTTTATGTTAGGAGGAAGTAGGATGAAGTGGAGTGAGTTATCTATACCTTGGCAACGATGTTTTGAACTATCATGGGAAGCCATGAAGGATGGTTCTAAACCCATTGCTGCCCTGGTGATCGATGAAAATGGAGAGATTATTGCTGAAGGAAAAAATGCTGTATATAGCGAGTATTCTGACGCTACTGTCAGATATAATGAAATTGCCCATGCTGAAATTAATGCTTTAGGGAAAATTGATAATCGTGTACATACATCTCGAGCACCTTATACATTGTATTCAACATTAGAACCATGTCCGTTATGTACGGGAGCCTTATATATGTCGAGCATTAAAAACCTTGCTTATGCTGCAAAGGATAAATTCGGTGGAAGTCTGGATATGTTAGGGAAGACTAGTTACTTAAGTCGCAAACATATTAACATCGATGGACCTGTTCCAGTATTAGATGAGGTATCCATTTTTCTTAACGTGTACTTTGATGTTACGAGCAAGAACATAAGACCTTCGATTGTGAAGCTTCATGATGAATTGGCTGAAGATTACCCGAATGCAGTTTCTTTAGCGAGGAAGTGGGGAGAAGACAATCGTCTTGATCAATATCTCTCATATCCTTTCAACGACAGCTTTCCGATCATTGTGCATGGCTTAAAAAACAATAAACATCCAGTGTGAAGTAAAAACCTATCCAATTCGGATAGGTTTTTATAATTCAGAGACTGTCATAAACCACCTTTTTTTCGTACAATAGAACATAGTGAATAAATACAGAATTTAAGTATGGAAACGGTTACGGTTCTGAATTAAAAGGAGTTACCATCTATGAGTATAGAAACCAGTCAGAAACAAAATACGATAAATAAATTATCAACGTTATATAATCGTTTAATTGAATTGGAAGATAAACAGCAAGCTCAAAAGACGTTAGATTTATTAGAGAAGCTACAATCGGAAGAGTTTTTAGTTGGGTTTGCTGGCCACTTTTCTGCGGGGAAATCGACTATGATCAATACCGTTTTAGAAGAGGAGATTTTACCTTCAAGTCCTATTCCTACCAGTGCCAATCTCGTTAAAGTAAAAAAGGGGAGAGGGTATGTTAGGGTATATTTTGCTGAAGAGGATCCAGTAGAATATGAGGAGCCTTATGACTTAGATGCCATTAAATCGTATTGTAAAGAGGGCGATGCCATTCGAGCTATAGAGCTTAGCAAATCAGATTCACTATTGCCTTCAGGGGTATCTGTAATGGACACTCCTGGCATCGATTCCTCTAATGATGCCGATAAAATTATGACTGAATCTGCCCTCCATTTAGTTGATGTTTTATTTTATGTAATGGACTACAACCATGTACAATCTGAGGTCAATTTAGCATTTTTATCAGAGATGCAAAAGCGAGGAAAGCCACTTTATATTGTGATTAATCAAATCGATAAACATCAGGAAGAAGAGCTTTCTTTCTCAGCATTTCAGCAGAGTGTATCGGAGGCTTTTTCACGATGGGGTATTCAACCGAAAGATACATTTTATACATCTCTAACCAAAATGAGTCATCCTTCTAATCAATTCCAACAACTAAAAGAGACGTTAAATCACTTATTTACCAATAAGGATCGTTTCATTGACGATACGATCGAGCATTCCACCGTTCAAATTGTAAATGAACATTTGGATTCTTTTAACGAAGAACAGAAAGAAAGAATAGAAGAATTGACCCAATCCATAAACGATAGTGAACCAAGACCAGTAGAAGACGTTGAATCAGAAATCAACAACTTGAAAGAACGACCAAAACAGGCAGAAAAAGCGTTAACGGAACGCCTTCAATCCTCTCTTAAGAATGCTTACATTATGCCCCATGAGGTACGAGAAAAAGCTCGGCTTGTGATTGAAGCCTACCAAAGTGATTTCAAAGTAGGTCTATTCTTTACGAAATCCAAAACTGAAGAAGAGCGTCAGAATCGCCTTATTGATTTTCATCATGCCCTTATGGAAAAGGTATCAGCCAATATTGAATGGCCCGTTCGAAATGTATTAGTAACGCTTGCTAAAGAATATGGAATACAAGATGAAGAAATTCTACAACAACTGCAAGATTTTTCTGTTCAATATGAGGCTTCTGAGCTAGCTGATCTTATCAAAACAGGAGCAGGTAGTGGAGGAGACTATTTACTAGTTTACACAGAAGACGTTGCGAATGATATTCGAAGAAAATATAAGCAAGAAGCTCAAAAAAAATGGAAAACGGTAAGCGAAGTTCTTGAAGAACAATCAAAAGAAGCTCTGCAAGAAAAAGAGAAGATGAAGGAGCAGTCTGAACAAGTAGAAGACGTTCAGATTCAGATTGCTAACGTTCAAAAAGCGATTGAAGAGAGAACGAATTCCTTACAAGACATTCTAAACGAGAAATCTGTATCGAATGACTCTTATGAAAAGGCTACGGCTGCTTTATTACAGCGAGAATCAAGTGTAAAACCAGGTAAGTCCATGAATTTGAACTTTAACCAACAAGAACAAAGAGAAGAAGAAGTTGAGATTGAATCAACTATTGAGGATAAAAGCCATGTAAATGTCGACGAAATGATTGATCGTATAGACAAATCTCAACAAGAATTAGAGTCATTAACAGGATTTCAATCCATTTTAGAAGACTTACGTGAAAGAAAAAAGCGATTAGAAACAAGACATTTTACAGTTGCATTATTTGGAGCGTTCTCAGCTGGTAAATCTTCATTTGCCAATGCCCTATTAGGTGAAAAAGTTTTACCCGTTTCACCTAACCCGACAACAGCAACAATTAATAAAATTAGTCCTCCGACACCAAAACACGAGCATGGAACAGTTGTGGTGAAACTAAAAAGCAGTGAACAGCTATATGAAGACTTAATTCATGCTTTACATGAGTTGCCTTTTCAACCTAAAGCATTTAATGATGTATTAGAATGGATTCAACAGAGTCCTAATGAAATTCAGAAATATGCCAAGGACCAAAAGCGTCTATCCTTCTTACAAGCGATTGTAGATGGATTTGATGAAATGGCTTCTTCAATTGGAGAAACCATTGAAATTGATTTAGATCGTTTTGCAGAATATGTAGCAGAAGAGAGATTATCTTGCTATGTAGAATGGATGGAGCTTTATTACGATTGTGCCTTTACTCGTGAAGGTATTACTTTGGTGGATACACCTGGTGCAGATTCTGTGAACGCTCGTCACACTGAAGTATCATTTGAGTATATCAAGCAGGCTGATGCTATACTATTTGTTACGTATTACAATCATCCGTTTTCTAGGGCAGATCGTGATTTCCTTATTCAACTAGGTCGTGTGAAGGATGCTTTTAGCTTAGATAAGATGTTCTTTATTGTGAATGCGGCAGACTTAGCACAAAGTAAAAGTGAACTTGAATTAGTACAGGATTATTTGGCAGAGCAACTTGGCAAATTTGGTATTCGTTTCCCAAGAATGTTTGCCATCTCAAGTCTTATGGCTGCTAATGAGAAAATGAAAGAAGAGAAAACCGATCACCCTGTATTAGGTAGCTCTGGTATTGACAAGTTTGAAGAATCGTTCTATTCCTTTATTCATGAAGAACTTACTTCAATCATTACAAATGCAGCCATTTATGACTTAGAACGTGCGAACCGTACTCTTGGACAGTACATTGATTCTGCATCTTTAAATAAACAAGAGAAACAACAGAAACTGAAGAAGTATCAAAAGGAAGAAGAAGAACTCAAAAGCATGATTCATGCCTTCTCTACAGCAAGATACTCACAAGATATTAATCAAAAAATAGAGAAGCAAATGTATTATATGAACGAACGTGTTTTATTACGATTCTCTGATTTCTTCAAGGAAGCTTTTAATCCTTCTACAATTAACGGAACTGGTGGCGTAGCTAAAGAACAATTAAAGCAAGCCTTACAAGACCTATTAGACCAGTTAAGGGAAGAACTATTAAATGAATGTAGAGCTGTAACAGTGCGAATTGAAGCATATTTGCATGAAAAACTTCAGGAGTTTAATGAAGATATTCAGGATAAAGGAAAGAATGTTCAAGAGGACTTATCCTTACCAAATGCACAGGAAATTGATATAGACACACCTGGCTTCAACAAACCATTTGAAAAGGTTAAGCAATCTGAGATTGAAAAGCCTTTATCAAGCTTTAAAAACACCAAATCTTTCTTTGAGAAGAATGAAAAAGAACAGATGAAAGAAGATTTGCAATACCGTTTTAAACCCATTATTCAAAGCTATATTGATGAACAAAAACATCACTTGCAAGAGTATTACCAACCACAATGGAATAGCTATGTTGAACGAGAGAAAGAAGTCTTATCTAAAGCGTTGAAAGAGTATTATGAAGGACTTCGATTTGCGTTAGGAGATCAATTAAACATCGAAGAATTAAAAGCTAAGCGAGAGAAGTTACAAAAGCTAACACCACAAGAATAAAGAAAAAATACCGATGAAAGTACTAAAAGAAGCGTGTGAAATCACACGCTTCTTTTTAATACAAAAAAAGGTGATCTCTAAAAGAGACCACCTCATCACGATTTATACTTGTACTTTCTTTTCGATTTCACTTTCTTTGCGAAGCTTATCGATCAACTTAGAAATCTGCTGACTTTCTTTTGATTTCTGAATTTGTTGCTTTAATTGTGGCTTCACTTTTTCAAGAGATGGAAGCTTATCATTGTTTTTCTTCATAGAGTCATAACGCTTTTGAATTTCTTCATCTGTTACTTTAACATCTTCTGTGTTTTTAGCTACATATTCATCAATCTTAATTTGCTTAGCAAGATCTTTCTTAAGCTTGTCAACTGTTGTGTTGTTTTGCTTAAGGATTTTATCGATTTCTTCTTCAGAATAATCTTTCGTCATGCTCTTATAACGTTCATTAACCTTTTTCTCTGTAGCTTCAATACCTGCTTCATTTGCTTTCTGTAGAAGAAGCTCAGTATTAATTAGCTGAGATAGGATTTTTGATTTCATTTGATTTAACTGCTTGTCTTTCACTTCCATACCATTTTGCTTCATCATGCTCTTTTGACGTTCAAGCTGCTGGTTGAACTTGTCCATGGAGATTTCCTCACCATTTACAACCGCTGCTACTTCGCCACTTGCTTCTTGTTTGTTACCTTCTTCAGATTGTTGTTCTTCTTGTTTTTTGTTCTTATCTTCGTTTTCTTTTGCATTATCTTCTGAACTACTGCAACCTGCGATTCCAATTGCTAATACGAAACCAGATAGAGCTACAGTCCATTTCTTCTTGATAGTCAAAGAAACATCTCCCTTGCTGTAAAATCAATTCTGTTAGACTGTATCATATCTAGTTGTCCGTTGTAAAACTGTTGTGTCATTTTTTAAACAAATCTTTTTAATATGCTATATCAACATGATGGTGGAGTCGTTTGCATAGGTATGAATGTAAAAAAATAATTATCATAAAGGGATGTGTAACCAATGCACCACAATGAGAGAGAGCTTGCTCAAAAGGCTTCCATGTATGATATGTTATCAAATTATTACAAGTACATAGATCCACAACGACATGTTATGTATTACTATCAGCATTTACAATGTGTGAATCAGCTTATTCTTTTGCAAAATCAACAGATGATGGGGAGATATTATCGACCAGATCAAAACGAATCTCCGCAGCAATCTTATGTACGTGCGTTTCATGCCTCACCAAATGCTCCAGCAGTAGATATTTATGTGAACGATCAAAAGCTTTTAGAAAATGTCCAGTACAAACAAACAAGTGATTATATTCCTGTTATGCCTGGAACGTACCGTATAAAAATTACACCAACGGGCCAGTCTCAAGAAGTTTTATCCCAAGATGTAGAAGTTCCATCAAATGCAGCTATTACATTAGCAGCAGCAGGCAATGATGAGAACTTAACACTTGTTCCATATCAAGATGATCGTAACCCAGTTCAAGGGGAAGCCAAAGCAAGGTTTATCCACTTGTCTCCTGATGCACCAGCAGTTGATATCGCTGTTAAAGGAGGAGATATTTTATTTTCAAATGTTAATTTTAAGCAATCAACTGAATATAAAACCTTATCTCCTATCACAGTAGACTTGGAGGTTCGTCCAGCAGGATCTAATCAAGTTGTTTTAACCATTCCAAATGTAAAACTTGATGAGAATCAAATATACAATATTGTGGCAGTTGGGTATGCTCAAGGGAGTCCTAAATTAGAAGCCATTATTATATAGAAACATATATATGGGCTTTCTTAGGTGGTCAGCTTTTTTCTTAATAAATATTCCTAAATTATAGTAAAAAGTCAAAATATTTTATATAATTAGGGAAACGAAATAAAGGAGGAACGTACATGACACAAACTACATACGATCAACAGTGGGATTTAGATGTAATTTTTGAAGGTGGAAGTGAATCAGAAGCTTTCCATCAATACCTGCAAGATGTACAAGAAAAATTAAAGGCTTTGTCTAAAGTGGTAGAAGACTATAAGCTACCTACAGATGTTTCTCAGGTTAAAGAGCTATACCATGTTATTGAAAAACTAGAAGGTGTTGCAGTTGGCCTAAGAGAAAGCTCAGCATTTGTAAGCTGCTTAAGCGCTCAAGACGTAAGTGATAAGAAAGCTGGGCAACACCGTGCTAAAATTAGTGAGTTAATCGCACAATATTCAACCGTAATGACAACATTAGACCAAAAGCTTATAAAAATTGAAGACGGCCTTTGGGAAGACCTGCTGGCTCAACCTGAGCTTAAAGACATCTCGTTTGTATTGGAAGAAAAGAGACAAAAAGCTAATGAGAAGCTTTCATTAGAACAGGAAGCCCTAATCAATGACTTAAGCGTTGACGGTTATCAAGGTTGGGGGAACATGTACAGCACAATCGTTGGTCAGATGAAAATTCAATTGGAACAAGACGGCGAACTGAAAGAACTATCTGTTGGGCAAGCATCAAATAAGATGAGTTCTTCAGACCGCTCTGTTCGAAAAGAGGTATTTGAAAAGCTCCAAAGTGCTTGGGGAGAAAACGAGGATTTATTTGGAGAAACGTTAAACCACTTGGCAGGTTTTAGACTTCAGAAGTATAAACACCGTGGTTGGGATAATGTCCTTAAAGAACCAATGGACATCAATCGTATGAGTGAAAACACGTTAAATGCTATGTGGGATGCGATTAATAAGTATAAAGATTACTATGTGAAATATTTACATCGAAAAGCAGACATGCTGGGGTTAGAGAAATTAAGTTGGTATGATGTCGGTGCTCCAATAGTCAATTCAGATCAAACGGTCTCATATGATGAAGGCGCTGATTTTATTGTCGAACAGTTTAACCGCTTCGGACCGAAAATGGCATCATTCGCTAAAATGGCTTTTGAAAAACGTTGGATTGAGGCAGAAGACCGTAGTGGTAAACGACCTGGCGGATTCTGCACAAGCTTCCCAGATAGTAAACAAACGCGTATTTTCATGACTTATTCAGGTACTGCATCAAATGTTGCGACACTTGCTCACGAATTAGGTCATGCATTCCATCAACATGTAATGGATGATGTTCACACGATGAACCAAGGGTATGCAATGAATGTAGCAGAAACCGCTTCTACATTTGCTGAAATTATCGTGGCAGATGCTGCTGTGAAAAACGCCAGCACAGAAGAGGAGCGCTTATCTTTATTAGAAGATAAAGTTCAGCGTAGTGTAGCGTTCTTTATGAATATCCATTCGCGCTTCTTATTCGAAACACGTTTTTATGATGAGCGAAAAGAAGGGCTTGTATCGGTTGATCGTTTAAAAACTCTAACAGAAGAAGCTCAACGTGAAGCATATTGTAATTCTTTAAGTGAATATGAGCCTTATTTCTGGGCTTCTAAACTTCACTTCCATATTACAGGTGTACCTTTCTATAACTTCCCATACACGTTTGGCTACCTGTTCAGCTTAGGAATCTATGCAAAAGCACTAGAAGAGGGTAGTGACTTTGAAGAGAAGTATATTGCACTTCTAAAAGATACCGGTCGTATGAAAGTAGAAGACTTGGCGAAGAAACATCTTGATGTAGACCTTGAGCAACCAGAATTCTGGGAAAATGCAGTGAAACTTTGTGTTCAAGATGTTGAAGAATTTCTTGAGCTAACAGATAAATAATGTATGGAATAGGATAAGGTATAAGCCTTATCCTATTTTTATATTGACCATAATATTATTATGTAAATAAAGGTGGTTTTATTTGAAAGTTTCGACTTCTTTTCGATAGGCTATATATATATGGAGATAAGGAGGATTTATCATGAAACTGAAAATTGGTTGTTTACAAATGGATGTAACATACGGAAATCCTGAAGAAAATAGAGAAAGGATCGAGCATAAGGTAAATCATTTACATAATGAATTAAATAATGTCGATATACTAGTGCTTCCTGAACTATGGGATACAGGGTATGACTTGTCTCGTTTATCTCAAATTGGTGATTGGGATGGGAAAACGGCACAAAGTTTCTTATCTAATCTAGCAAAACAAAATGATTTTAGTCTAATAGGTGGTTCAATCGCCAAAACAACCGAACAAGGTTCAACAAACACGATGTATGCATATAACAGAAATGGTGAAAAAGTAGTCGAGTATAGCAAAGCCCATCTCTTTCAATTAATGGATGAGCATCACTATCTGAAAAGCGGTGATCAAAAAGGTTCTTTTGAAATAGAGGGGGTTCCTAGTACAGGGATCATTTGTTATGACTTACGTTTTCCAGAGTGGATTCGAAGACATACATCTGAAGGAGCAGAAATACTGTTTGTTGTAGCTCAATGGCCATTAGCCAGAGTTGATCATTGGAGGTCATTGTTAATTAGCCGTGCTATTGAAAATCAATGTTATGTTATTGCATGTAATCGTGTAGGTGAAGATCCTAAAACTGAATTTGGTGGACATTCTATGGTCATAAACCCTTGGGGGGACGTGATCTCTGAGGCTGGTACGGAAGAAACCTTACTAAGTGCCACAATTGATATAGAAGAAGTGAAAAGGATTCGAAATCAAATTCCAATTTTTCAAGATCGACGGCCAGAAATATATTAATTTCAAAACAAAAACGCTTGGACTTTCCAAGCGTTTTTAATGTTTACCCATCTGAAAGTTTTCCTATAGATACTTTACTTGTTATTTTCTAGATTTTTATACGTATCCATAAACTTTTTATCAATTCGATGCTTTAACCGCCAAGCTAACTTTCCTTTCAATGCAATGCCTCCATATAATAAAAATCCTTTTTTATTCCCAATAGACATGATCGCTAAATATTTCGATTGTGGATTATAGTGTTGACCTTCGCCAGTAGATAAGAAACCTTTAATATTTTCCCAAAGTATAGGAGCTTCACGGATAGCAAAAACTCCATTTTTAGGAGTGTCAGGGGCATGGCTTAAACTTACACAATCTCCCGCACCGAATATAGATGGATACTTTTCGACTTGCAAGGTTGATTCCACTTGCAAATATCCATCATTATCGATTGGTAAATTAGAGAGTCGAAAAAGTTCAGGAGCACGAGGGCCTGCTAACCACATGACATCATTGTAATTGAATTTATTATCCTCTGTTATTACTTTTGTTGAATTCATTTCTTGAACCTTTTCATTCATATACAGTTCGATCCCACTATTTTCTATAATATCTGCTACCTTTTTAGAAGTAGTTTCAGGGTAATTTTCAAGCAACCTATGAGAACCACTAAGTAATGTAACAGGTGTTTCATAACCATGTTGAGAACGCCAAGATTGAAGAGATAGCGCAATTTCTGTACCCGCTACTCCGCCTCCTACAATAATAGGATTTTTACTTTCTCTCATCTCTTGAATCATTTCCGGAAAGTGATAATTAGGTTTTATTCTTCTCGCATATTCCTTAACTCCTTTAAGATCAGTATGGGCAGTTAAGGAACCAATATCAAAAGATAACGCATCGTAGCTTAACACTTCTCCCTGATCAGTAAGAAGAATCTTCTGTTCGGGGTCTACTGATACAACAGCTTGCTTATACCACGATAGGTTTGCTTGCTCACTTAAGTGTTCTAGATTCACTCGTATTTCATCCAGTTCATATATTCCTTCTGTGTAACCACTGAACATACCAGAGTAATATTGATAGTCAGAAGGAGATATAAGTACTACCTCTACATCAGATAAAGGGTTAGTGATTAAATTTTTAATGATATGTAAATGGGCATGGCCTGCTCCAGCTAAAATTAATTTTTGCATATATATTCCTCACTCTTATTTTGTTGAATTAGTTTCTATCATATCAAAAGACATGTAGAATTTGAAAATGAAGCTTTTTCGCTACAGTGATTTATGGATTTAACAAGGCATATACCCACTGGGGTTGACATCACTTTTAATCCGTATTATGATACCCTTATAGGTATTAAAGGAAAGCAATTATATATTTAAATTATACTGACTAGAAATTAGAAGGAGGACTCAACATGAACGTTGATAAACATTTAGATGCAAAAGGGTTAGCTTGCCCAATGCCAATCGTTAAAACGAAGAAAGCGATCGGTGAAATTGAAAGTGGCCAGGTTCTTGAAGTTGCTACTACAGATGCTGGTGCAAAACAAGATTTAACTGCTTGGGCATCTTCTACTGGACACACACTGTTAGATGATAAAGAAGATAATGGTGTATTTACGTTCTGGATTCAAAAGGGATAATTTTTACGTTTAACAATACCCATACGAGTATATGTAATTACTAGAGGAGGATTATCAATATGTCTGAAACAAAGAAAACTAACATTATTTTATTTAGCGGAGATTATGATAAGGCGATGGCTGCTTATATTATTGCGAATGGTGCAGCAGCTTATGATCACGAGGTAACGATTTTCCACACTTTCTGGGGACTTAATGCTCTCCGTAAAGACGGAAAAGTGGAAGCGCAAAAAGGTTTCTTAGAAAAAATGTTCGGTAAAATGATGCCAAAAGGTGCAGATAATCTAGGTCTTTCCAAAATGAATATGGCTGGAATGGGACCTAAAATGATTAAAAAAGTTATGAAAAAGCACAATGCTCAAACTGTACCAGAATTAATTGAAATGGCACAAATGCAGGATATTAATCTAGTTGCATGTCAAATGACTATGGATTTACTTGGTTTCCAAAAAGAAGAGCTTCTAGATGATATTACGTATGCTGGTGTAGCTGCATATTTAGCTGATGCTGAAGATGGCAATGTAAACCTATTTATCTAAGATTATAGAAGGGATTTAGTCCTTGTTAGGGACTAGTCCCTTTAAAATTTCTTTTTCATATACCCCACCAGGTACAACGATTAATTACTAGACGTAGTAAAGGTTTTATTAGAGGAGGCACATTATGGATATTATGTTCTGGGTTACTATATTTTTAATTGGATTTGCAGGTTCCTTCGTTTCAGGTATGGTTGGAATCGGCGGCTCTATAGTTAAATACCCTATGCTTTTATATATTCCACCATTATTAGGTTTCACAGCCTTTACAGCACACGAAGTAGCAGGTATTAGTGCTGTTCAAGTATTCTTCGCTACAATAGGTGGTGTCTGGGCTTACCGTAAAGGTGGATATCTAAACAAACAGTTAATTCTGTACATGGGTGTAAGTATTCTAATTGGTAGTTTCATCGGTGGATATGGTTCAAAGTTAATGTCTGATGATGCTGTAAACTTGGTTTACGGATTACTTGCAACCATTGCTGCTGTAATGATGTTTATTCCTAAAAAAGGACTAGAGGATCAAAATCTACAAGAAGTGAATTTTAATAAAACAATTGCAGCATCACTTGCCTTTATTACGGGTATAGGAGCTGGAATTGTTGGGGCAGCAGGTGCATTTATTCTTGTTCCTATTATGCTTGTCGTGTTGAAGATTCCAACCCGCATGACAATCGCAAGTTCTCTGGCTATCACATTTATTTCTTCCATCGGTTCTACGATCGGAAAGGTAACCACTGGTCAAGTTGAATATGTACCAGCTGCGATCATGATTGTGGCTAGCTTATTAGCATCACCACTTGGTGCAAATGCAGGTAAAAAGATTAACACAAAAATTTTACAAACGATATTGGCTTTACTCATCCTGGGTAGTGCTGTTAAGATTTGGGTAGACTTTTTCTGATAAGAGAGGAGGGATTGTTCTTCGGAGCAATCCTTTTTTCTTGTTCAATAAAGTAAAATTTTAAGATTGAAGTACGAGTGGACTATCTATCTGAAGTCTCTTTTGATATAATTTCGATGGAAACAATTCAATATTGGAGGATTATGATTATATGCTTAATGTTCAAAACGTAAGCTTACGCTTTGGCGATCAAAAGCTTTTTGAAGACGTTAATATAAAATTTACTGCTGGCAACTGTTACGGTTTAATTGGAGCGAATGGTGCAGGTAAATCAACATTCTTGAAGATTCTTTCTGGAGAGATTGAATCTCAAACTGGGGATGTTTCCCTAGAAAAAGACAAGCGAATGGCTGTATTAAAGCAGAACCATTTCGAATATGAAGAATATGAAGTGCTTCAGGTTGTTATGATGGGCCACCAACGCCTATATGAAGTGATGAACGAGAAGAATGAAATTTATATGAAAGCGGACTTCTCTGAAGAGGATGGCATGAGAGCTGCAGAACTTGAAGGTGAATTCGCTGAAATGAATGGTTGGGAAGCTGAGTCAGATGCAGCTCGCCTTCTAACAGGTCTTGGTATCACGGAAGATCTTCACAACAAGAAGATGGCAGACTTAACTGGTGCTCAGAAAGTAAAAGTACTTCTAGCGCAAGCGTTATTCGGAAATCCAGATGTACTACTTCTTGACGAACCGACCAACCACCTGGATATTCGAGCAATCCAATGGTTAGAAGAATTCCTTATTAACTTTGAAGGTACAGTAATTGTAGTATCCCACGATCGTCACTTCCTTAACAACGTTTGTACGCATATTGCTGACTTAGACTTTGGTAAAATCCAAATTTATGTAGGTAACTATGATTTCTGGTATGAATCCAGTCAGTTAGCACAAAAGATGGCGAAAGAAGAAAACAAGAAAAAAGAACAAAAGGCTAAAGAGCTTAAAGAATTTATTCAACGTTTCAGTGCAAACAAATCAAAGTCAAAACAGGCAACTTCTCGTAAGAAGATGCTTGATCAAATTACACTTGATGATATCCAGCCATCTTCACGTCGTTACCCTTATGTAGCATTTAAACCAGATCGTGAAATTGGAAATGATCTTTTACACGTAGAAGGTTTAACAAAAACGATTGATGGCGTGAAGGTTCTAGATAATGTAACCTTTACAATGAATAAAGATGACAAAATTGCATTAGTGGGTGACCACGAGATTGCATATACAACATTATTCAAAATTATCATGGGTGAAATGGAGCCAGATGCTGGTACGTATAAGTGGGGAGTAACAACATCTCAGAGCTATTTCCCTAAAGATAACTCAGCATTCTTTGAAGAAAACGACAAGAACCTAGTTGAATGGTTACGTCAATATTCTCCAGATGATGAGACAGAGACGTTCTTAAGAAGCTTCTTAGGTCGTATGTTATTCTCTGGTGAAGAAGTGAAGAAGAAAGCAAAAGTCCTTTCCGGAGGGGAAAAAGTACGTTGCATGCTTTCTAAGATGATGCTTAGCGGCTCAAACGTACTTGTACTAGATGAACCAACAAACCACTTAGACCTAGAGTCCATCACCGCTTTAAACGAAGGTTTAATAAACTTTAAAGGTTCCATGATTTTCACATCACATGACCACCAGTTTATCGATACTATCGCAAACCGTATCATCGAAATTACACCAAATGGTATGGTTGATAAGTATATGTCTTATGATGAATTCGTGAATGATGAAAAAGTTGAACAACAATTAAAAGAACTAGCTCAATAAGAGTAATGAAAGTGTAAGGGGTTATAAGCTCCTTACACTTTTTTTGGAATGATAAATGTGAGTATGGTTCCGTTACGAAATGGAGTGCGCCGGGTTGGGAAACGGGCTGCTTTCCCGGACAGCCCCATCCTCTCATTTACTCCAGTTAACTACATATAATAGAATAAATTGTAATGGAAGAACTATTCACCCCAGACTGATATAACTGATATCTAAGATGACAAAAACCAAAAGAATGTTGTCACTTCCTGTTATAAAATTGAGAAATATGCGCTTGCCCGGGAAATGGGAAATGAAAGTAACCTTTTAAGTATATGTTTTTTCCAGTACAATTGAATAAAGATAAATGAGAGGGGAAGGAATTAAAAGTGGAGGTTTTACTCAATTCATATAGCTCTGTAATTATGCTTGTTGCTGTTATTTTGACTTTGATGACATCTTACACATCTCTTGATTTATTTTCGTTATTACATACTTCAGATCGGCATAAACGTTCCTTATTTTTAGCTGGAATATCATCAATGGGAATTGGTATTTGGGTCATGAACTTTCTAACAATGCTTGCTGAAGAACCGTCTAATATAGCTAGTAATCAATTATCTATTTCATTGCTATCATTTATATTAGGTGTTTCCTTTACAGGAATAGCTTTTTATAATGTCATTAGCCAAAAGAAACATTACTTGTTTATAGGCAGTCTCTTACTAACGTTAGCTGTATTTTCTAACCATGTTATGGGGATGTATGCTTCAAACGTAGGAGTACGCTATGATATAGGAATATTTCTTTTAAGTACTCTACTTATTTATGGTTCATTTTTATTCGTTCTATGGATTCTTACATATTATCATTTTGCAACGAACGCAACTAATCTATGGATCAAACCACTCAGCTCCATTATTGTAACCGGAGCTATTCTTGAAGGCTACATTTTACTTACACAAGCCGCGCGAACAAGTGTTAATGGTTCTAACATAAGTGATTCATCATCTGCACAAGACTCTTTTGTACTCTATCTTGTATTATTTATATCTATTTTTATTATTGCTGGTTTGCTTTGGTCTAGTACGCTTATCAGTAACCGACTTGCTACGAGTGATTCTTATATCAATGATATCAAGTTCGCCTTAGATGAATCTTCCATTGTTGCGATTACAAATGCTCAAGGAAAAATCACGTATGTGAATGATAAATTACTAGACATTACAGGTTATGAAGAATATGAACTCATAGGTCAAGATCATAACATGTTAAATTCAGGATACCATTCAAAGGAATTTTTTAAAGATCTATGGAAAACCATTGGTTCAGGAGAAGTTTGGAAAGGTGAAATTAAAAACAAGAAAAAAGATGGATCTTTTTATTGGGTGGACACAACAATCGTTCCTTTCTTAAATAAAAAAGGCAAACCCTATCAGTACATTGCGATTCGAACGGATATTACTGATCGAAAAGAAGCAGAAGTACAGTTGAAAGAAACGGTAAAAGAAGTTCAGGACATTCAATTTGCATTGGATCAATCCACCATTGTAGCTATTACGGATGAAAAAGGAATTATACAGAATGTAAATGATAAGTTCTGTGAGATATCCAAGTATAGTCGGGAAGAATTGCTAGGGGAAGACCACCGCATTTTAAATTCAGGTTACCATGACAAAGAATTCTTTAAAGAGTTATGGAGAACAATTGGTTCAGGAGAAGTATGGAAAGGGGAAATACGTAATAAAGCCAAAGAGGGCAGTTATTATTGGGTAGACACTACGATCGTTCCTTTCATGAAACAAAACGGAAAACCCTATCAATATTTAGCTATTCGAAATGACATTACAGAACGCAAGAAAACAGAAGAAGTACTGCGTAGACAGGATAAACTTAGTGCAGTTGGACAATTAGCAGCTGGGGTGGCTCATGAAATACGTAACCCATTAACATCCATCCGTGGTTATGCAGAGTTTTTACAACTTGATGAGGAAGAAGATGAACGAAGTGAACTTTTAGCAATCATAACTGAAGAAATTGAACGTGTGAATGATATTGTGGAAGACTTCATGATGCTAGCAAAACCTAAAGAAGTTCAATTAGGGACAAAGAACATCATTCCAATGATTCAACATGTTATGCAGCTGTTGGATTACACTGCACGAAAAGCCAAAGTTCAAGTTAATTTTGATTGTTCTCAAGATGAAGTTAAAGTGAAATGTGATGAGGGTCGATTAAAACAAGTTTTCCTCAATTTTATTAAAAATGCGATTGAGGCAACCCCAAAAGGTGGCGAGGTCAATGTGAAATGCCAGCTGGATAATGAGCAAGTTCATATCTATATACAAGATACTGGTGTTGGCATTTCAAAAGAACAATTAGACAAGATTGGAGAACCGTTTTACACAACTAAAGAAAGTGGAAATGGCCTTGGGTTAATGGTAAGCTTTCAAATTATCCAATCCCATAATGGTAAAGTTTTAGTAGAAAGCGAACAGCATGAAGGAACTACTTTCCTAGTAACATTACCCACTTTAGAAAATTCGGCATAAACGTATTGAGTAAAGAGCTTGGGGATCCCCAAGCTCTTACTTATTTTTCTAGTATTGCTCTTTCTCGAAATTAAGCCATACGATAGAATTGATTATATATACATATCTCATGTATAGTAGTAGTGCTCTATTTCTTTATTACTTTAATAGAAGAGTAAATAAAAGGAGGGAACGCAAATGAAAAAGACCGATCATCGATTTAAAGTTGCAAACAGAGAAGCTTTAATCGGGATTGGATTGGCCATTTTTAATTTCGTTTGGTGGTTTGGATTTGCTTATGGGTTGGGAGATCGAACACCAGAAGATTATACATATATTATAGGACTGCCCTCTTGGTTTTTTTATAGTTGTGTACTAGGGTTCTTAATTATGGTCATTTTAGTTATTGTTGTAGTTAAGTTTTGGTTTACTGAAGTTCCTCTGGATGAAGAAGGAGGAAGCCAAGAATGAATATAACCATTATCATTTCATTGATTGTATTCTTAATCTCAATCTTTATTGTAGGCCTTTGGGCAAGTCGGTATGTAAGATCTTCTAATTCATTCCTTCAAGAATATTTCTTAGGGGGAAGACAATTAGGCGGATTTATTCTAGCAATGACCATGACAGCTACATATGGGAGTGCCAGTAGTTTCATAGGTGGTCCAGGAGTAGCCTATACCCAAGGACTTGGTTGGGTATTGTTAGCCATGTCACAAGTTGTAACAGGATATTTTGTCCTTATGGTTTTAGGTAAAAAATTCGCTATCATGGCAAGACGCTATAATGCTATAACTCTTATTGATTTCTTAAAAGAACGTTATCAAAGCAAATGGGTCGTTCTTTCGGCAGCCTTTAGTATTGTGATTTTCCTATTTTCAGCTATGGCAGCACAGTGGGTTGGTGGAGCACGTCTAATAGAGTCTTTAGTCAAAATAGAATATGAAAGTGCTCTATTTATTTTTGCTTTATCCGTTCTTCTTTATGTCATTATTGGAGGTTTCCGTGCAGTTGCACTTACGGATGCCGTACAGGGTACAATAATGTTTTTTGGAACATTTATTTTGTTAGTGGCAACCATCATTGCAGGTGGGGGCATTGATCAAATCATGGCCGACTTGGTAAAGGAAAATCCTAACCTTGTTACACCATATGGAGCAGAAGGAAACCTAAGTGCTACGTACGTGTCGTCTTTTTGGATATTAGTAGGGGTTGGTGTTGTTGGTTTACCTCAAGTGACAGTCAGGGCAATGTCATATAAGAGCTCTAAGTCTATGCATCGTGCGTTAATCGTAGGAACGATTGTTGTTGGATTTATTATGTTAAATATGCATTTAATTGGTGTATTTGCTCGTCCAATCCTTCCTGGAATAGAGGTTGGAGATAAAGTAATGCCGCTTATTGCTCAAGAAGTTCTGCCGCCTTGGATAGCGGGATTAGTACTTGCGGCTCCTATGGCAGCGATTATGTCTACAGTAGACTCTCTTCTTCTTTTAGTAAGCTCTGCAGTAGTCAAAGATGTGTACTTAAATTATATTAAGCCTTCAGCTAGTGAGAAAAGGGTAAAGCGCTTAAGTATTGGTATAACCGCTTTTTTAGGAATAAGTGTATTTTTAATCGCATTACAACCACCTGATTTGTTAATTTGGTTAAACCTTTTTGCCTTTGGGGGCCTTGAAGCAGCATTTATATGGCCTGTTGTTCTGGGGTTATATTGGTCAAAGGGAAACAAATATGGTGCTTTAGCTTCTATGCTAGTTGGAATTGGTTCATATATCTTTATCGATCAATATTCCAAAGCATATCCAAAGTTTGACGTTCATCCAATATTAACTAAGTTTTATCAATGGTTCGAACCAATTATGAACAATCTTCCGGGTATGATGGAGGTTCATACAGTTGTTTATCCAGTCTTCTTATCATTACTAGCTTTTGTTATTGGAAGTTTATTAACAAAGAATAAACATCTTTAATTAACTATTGAAGGTTTTGGAGGAGTATTTATGGTTGATATCATACAACACCAAGACGTAACAGCTATTAAGGGAACAGTCACCTACAGCTCTGTTACATTACAAGTTTATAATTTCATTGTCGATGGCATGCTTATCGATACGAATACTATTCAGTTACTTGATAAGCTTATCCCTATTTACAATAAGTACCCAATTGATTTTGTTGTGATCACACATGCACATGAAGATCATACAGGTACTGCAAATTGGGTGCAAAACAGTCTGGAAGTACCGATTTATATTAACCAAATGAGTATTGAAGAAAGTAAAAGAGAGGCGAATTACCCTCAATACCGGCAATTGGTCTGGGGTATTCGAAAACCATTTGAAGCAGAACCACTTCCGGATGTTTTACAATCACGAAACTATTCTTGGGAAACGATTCACACGCCAGGTCATGCTCAGGATCATATGGCTTTATATAATATCGAGAAAAAACTTCTATTCACTGGTGATTTGTTTGTGACCCCTAAGCCTAAAGTGATAATGGAAAGTGAGTCCATACCTGAAATGATTCAATCACTAAAAAAGGTACTCACATATGACTTTGAAGAGGTGTTTTGTTGCCATACAGGTTATCTACCAAATGGAAGGTTACTGCTAAAACAAAAATTAGACTATTTACTTGATCTTCAAGAAAATATTGTAAATATATATCAAAATGGAATGACGGTTGGGGAGATAGATCAAAAGTTGTTTCCAAATACACCTCCTATAGCACCATTTTCAAGATATGATTGGGATTCAAGACATATTGTTACATCAGTATTAAAGGATAGGTGAGAGTCTTCATTCCGAATTAGTTTCCCACTTTTCCCAAAAGCGATAGAGCATTCGTGATTCTATCGCTTTTTCTATGTCTAAGGATCTATTTTGTCATCTTTTTGTTAAAAATATGTAATGCTTGCAATAAAATCGTTACTAGACTGTTCTTTGAATCAATCTATTCTTTGTTATAGTAGGGTTTAGTAGCTTAATAGCTAAACGGGGAGGCACCACGAATGAAAAAAACAATCATGAGTCTAGCAACAGTTGCAGGATTATCTGCAGCACTAACAACAAATGTATATGCAGCAGAAAGTGTAGAAGTAGATCCTGGAGACACACTTTGGGGGTTATCCCAAACACACGGTGTTTCCGTAGCTGATCTAAAAGATTGGAATAACCTTGATTCAAATCTTATTTACCCAGGAGATCAACTAACAGTAGCACCAGCAACAACGAATACACGTGTAGATAGCAATTCAAACTCCTACACCGTTCAATCGGGAGACACACTTTGGGCTATTTCTCAAAGGACTGGTGCAAGTGTGAGTCAAATAAAAGCATGGAACGATTTACAATCTAACACAATTTACCCTGGACAGACTCTAGCTGTTTCAGGTGGGGTAGAAACGAAAGAAACAAACGATGTTGTGCGTGAATTAGAAGTATCAGCAACTGCTTATACAGCAAATTGCGCTGGATGCTCAGGCGTTACAGCAACCGGTATAAACCTTTTAGAAAATCCAGATAAAAAAGTAATTGCAGTGGATCCTGATGTGATCCCACTAGGCACTGAAGTGTATGTTGAAGGCTATGGTTATGCTGTAGCAGGAGACGTCGGTTCTGCAATTACCGGAAACAAAATTGATGTATTTATCCCATCAAGACAAGAAGCATTGAACTGGGGTAGAAAACAAGTTACTGTTCAAATTCTAAAATAAACAACACAAAGGCTGTCTCTGTATATGAGACAGCTTTTTGTATATCTTCTTTCGATTTTGGAATTCTAAACAGGAATCGCTTAATCTGAAAGGAGAATCCATTATGACTCGTGGACAAAGTAAAAAAGGGGCAGACAAAACAAAATCTCGCTTACCTCAAACACCTAAAAAAGATATTGTAGAAGATGGGCAGGACGTTGAATTCTCTCAAGAGTTTGCTGACCAAGATGATTTAAAAGCTCAGCAAAGAGAAAAAGAAGCAGACCAACGAGCAGCTCAAAGAAATCAACAAAAATAAGTGTTGAAAGCTATCCATCTGATGGGTAGCTTTTTCAGTTTATAGCATGTTGAATCATTTGAATTTTAATGCTTTATCATACAAAATAGAAGCGAAACCTTTAAACATTGGAGGGCAATCCTTTTGAAATTACAAAACAAAAAGGTCATTCAAATTGTAAGTGACGATTTTGAAGATCTAGAACTATGGTATCCTGTTATGCGTTTACGAGAAGAAGGGGCTACCGTCCATATCGTGGCTGAGAAGCCTGATGAAGAATATATTGGGAAATATGGTGTTCCTGTCGTTTCTGATCTAACGTTTCAAGACATCGATCCAAATGAATATGATGCGATATTAGTACCCGGAGGTTGGTCTCCAGATAAGCTACGTAGATATGAAGATGTGTTAAATATGGTTCGTGAAATGGACAATCAGGAAAAGCCAATCGGACAAATTTGTCACGCAGGTTGGGTTCTCATTTCAGCAGATATTTTAAAAGGGCGCAAAGTAACAAGTACACCAGGTATAAAGGATGATATGATCAATGCTGGCGCAACATGGGTTCACGAACCTGTTGTGGTCGATGGACACATCATCTCAAGTCGTCGTCCACCAGATCTGCCTGATTACATGCGTGAATTCATTAAAGTCTTAGCAGAAAAATAAACGGAAAAAGCTACACGTAAAGGTGTAGCTTTTTTTGGTATACAACTCCTCAAATAACAGAAACTATACTTATTCCATTACAGTATAGGAGGAATACAATGACACTTTTTCGACTTGGCTATGTAGCGATGAGCGTACATGTTCAAAATGCTTCTCCATCTCAAACAATGACATATAGTCGTTTTCAAAAGCTTCAAGACCGAGAAGCAGCTATTGGAAAGCTTGAGCGACTTTCAAAATCAAACATTCATAATACACTTCGCTTACTAAAACATAACAAAGCTCTTGAAATAGAGTTTTTTCGGTTAAGCTCTAAACTTGTTCCATTAGCTACTCACGAGGATTTAAAGGATTGGGATTACATTCAAGCATTAAAAGAGGATCTAAGGGAATTAGGGGATTATGCAAATAGTGAGAATATGCGTATTGACTTTCATCCAGATCATTTTGTCGTTATTAATTCACCAAAAGAAGATAAATTTAAAGCATCTTTAAATGTTTTAAAGTATCACTATAAGTTACTTCATGCTATGGGAATTGATCCAACACATCGTTGTGTTCTTCACCTTGGTGGGAGTTATGATGATAAAACGAAGTCTCTCGAACGTTTCATCGAAAATTGGGGTTCTGTACCAAGAGGCATTCAAAAGATGATTATGCTTGAAAATGATGACACGATTTATACGATGGATGATTGCTTATATGTCTGTGAAAAGCTTGGAATCCCTTTTATTTTCGATATCCATCATCATATGGCCAATCATGAGGATTCAAATTGGATGAAAAACTGGGACAGAGTACTAAAAACCTGGGAACAATCACCGCTCCCTGTAAAAATGCATATCTCTAGCCCAAAAAGCGAGAGTGAATTTAAAAGTCATGCAGATTATATTGATCAGGATATGTTTTTAAACTTTGTAAAAAGCGTGAATCAATCCTCTGATCAAATCGATTGCATGATTGAAGCTAAAAAGAAAGATGATGCTTTGTTTATTTTAAGAAAAATATTAGGGGAAAAACCAGAGGTACAATTCAAAACGGAAGCAACATTTCAACTAAAGAATTAAAACTATACAATTTTAATATGCCATTTAAATTGTTTAAATATTTTTTATATTTAGACGAACATGATATATTAAGAAACAAGAGTGTATCTTTTTATTTTTAGAAAGAGGTGTTGCAAATGAGCCAGGTGAAATTGCACCTATCAGGCCAGAAAAAACCAACTGAAGCAACCCTTCAATCAGATAACAAGATTGAAGTGAATGGAGCTACTTATTCCCAAAATGATTTACATTTAGATGCTCCTATAGATGGTACAATCTATGGAGTTCTTCTAAATTATAAAGGAGCCATAGAAGAGTTAGGAAACCAGATGTATGAACCCCCACATAAACAACCTCCACAAGCTCCGATTCTTTATATTAAACCAGCGAATACAATTAATGCATCAAAACGCGCTGTTCCAATGCCAATTGGTGAAAATCAATTGGAAGTTGGAGCTTCTTTAGGGATCGTTATTGGCAAAACAGCATGTAATGTGACGGAAGCAAATGCTATGGACTATGTTCAAGGCTATACTATTGCCAATGATATTTCGATCCCTCATGAAAGCGTTTACCGACCAGCTGTTAAACATAAGGCACGTGATGGGTTTTGTCCTGTCGGGCCTTGGGTGGTCGAAAAAGAGTCGATTAAAAACCCAGATGAATGTAAACTACAAGTCTATGTAAATGGTGAACTGCGTCAGGAAAACTCAACTACGAATCTAGTTCGTTCTATCCCAAAATTGATACAAGACATCACAGAATTTATGACATTGAATGAAGGGGATTTGCTCTTAACTGGAGTTCCGGAAAATGCTCCAATAGTGGAGATTGGAGATCATGTGAAAATCTCAGTAGAAGGTATTGGAGTACTTGAAAATACAATTAAAAGTGAACGTGATTGGATGTTAGGAGGGGTTTCAAATGAAACGAGCTCGAGTCGTATATAAAGGTTCAATCTATAAAGCAGAAGAGCAAAAAGGGAACATTAAGTTACATAATGGGCTTTTTGTCTCTGAGAATGATATAGAATGGCTACCACCTATTGAGCCAGGAACTGTATTTGCATTAGGGTTAAACTACTCTGATCATGCTAATGAACTTTCTTTTAAAGCGCCTGAAGAGCCACTCGTTTTCCTTAAGGGCCCAAATACCTTTACAGGTCATCGTAGCCAAACACACCGACCTTCTGATGTAACACATATGCATTATGAATGTGAATTAGGTGTTGTCATAGGTAAACAAGCTCGAAACGTAAAAAGAGCTGATGCTTATGACTATGTAGCAGGCTATACAATAGGTAATGACTATGCATTTCGTGATTATCTAGAAAACTATTATCGTCCTAACTTACGTGTAAAGAACAGGGATCATAGTACACCGCTAGGACCTTGGTTTGTAGATGCATCTGATATTGTTGATCCAATGAACCTACAAATTCGAACGTATGTAAATGGAGAAATGACACAAGAAGGCTCTACTAAGGATATGGTTTTTGGAATCCCATCTTTAATCGAATACTTAAGTGGATTTATGACATTAAACCCTGGGGATATGATTTTGACTGGAACTCCAAAAGGGACAGTCGACACAAAAGTAGGGGATGAGGTTGTTACAGAGATTGAAGGGATTGGCTCCCTTCATAACACAATCATTGGAGACGATGAGTTTATCTATTAAATGGGGGGAGGAGAACATAGATGCCTCATATCATTGTAGAGTACACAGATAATATTAAACACGAAGCTGAAATAGCCACATTGTTACAGAAATTAAATGAAGTTCTTGTTTCAAAACCAGATATCTTCCCAGTAGGAGGGATTCGTTCAAGAGCTATAGAACTTCATGATTATGTCATAGCAGATGGAAAGGAAGACGATGCATTTGTTCACATTACAATAAAAATTGGTAGTGGACGAACTGATGAACAAAAAAAAGAAACGTTAGACGAACTGTTTGAAGCTACTAAAGATCACTTCCAACCGATGTTCGACAAACGTTATTTAGCATTATCATTAGAATGGTTTGAATTTGAGAATAAGACTTATAAGCACAACAACATCCACACTAGATATAAATAAGTTATGGACTTACAAGTGATTCAGTCTGAAAAGATTCTATAAAACGTGTGGCATGTTTGGATAAATGACGATCTTTTAACCAAATGACCGCTGACTCCGATTGAATCATGGTATCTTCTAGTTCTAAAACTTTTAATCCGTAAGCGGGAAAAGCTTTTAAAGTAGACTGTGGGAGCAAGGTTGCTCCTACACCTGCTTTAACCAAAGATAATAACATAGCTGCATCTGCACATTCACAGATAACATTTGGCTGTAAGTTATGCTGAGCGAAATGATCTAGCACAAGCTCATACAAGCCAAGCTCACCAACACCAGCCCGGTGAAGAAGCATTAATGGTAAATCTGCTAACTGATCCATACTAATCTTTTCCTGTCCAGATACTCCCCACTCATCCGACACAACAGCCACGAAGTTATCATTCGGCAAAGGATAAGATGAGAATTCACTCATATCTAAAGGCTTCCTCACGATAGCTAGTTCAATATCACGATCTTTTAAGTATTGAGCTAAACGGAAAGAATCTCCCTCAATCAACTTAAATGACACATTGGGGTATTGATTGCGAAATTGCTTCATTCTCTCAGGAATATAGCAAAAACATGTCTTTACTGACCCAATCGATAAAACACCACGCAAGCCTTCACCTGTTTCTGTTACCTCTGTAAACGTATCATTTACCTTATATAAAATTTCCTTCGATCGATTATAAAGTACGTGTCCAGCTTCCGTGAGCTTTAACTCACGACCATGTCTCTCAAATAGAGAAACACCTAATTCTTGTTCAAGTAATTTTAATTGTTGACTTAATGGGGGCTGGGCCATATATAGCTTTTTAGCAGCTCGTGTAATTTGTCCTTCCTCAGCAATTGTTGCAAAGTAATGGAGTTGTTTAACGTCCATTATTTGAACCTCCTCATCTATATGATTTACATATGGATTCCAAACGTTTTGTATATTTTTCATATATATTACCACAAGATACAATAAAATCGTAGGATATTTCTGATAATTCGGAAAAGTATCCTGGGGAGTAGTTAAAGTAGAATATTAATAATACACATAAAGGAGTGTCGGTATGGCAGACTTGCAAGCAGCAAAAGAAAAGCTAAGAGGATCAATTGCCCCTATTATAACCCCATTCAAAGAAGATGGTTCCATTGATTATTCAATATTTGAGCAGTTGATTGATTGGCACATTCATAGTGGTACTCATGCTATTTCAGTTACAGGAACAACAGGTGAACCTAGTTCCTTAACTGTAGAAGAGAGAGTAGAGGTTATGAAAATAGCTTCTAAAACCATAGATCAACGTGTTCCATTTGTACCTGGAACAGGCTCTACCAATCATGAAGAAACGATGTACTTAACGAAAAAAGCAGAAGATATCGGAGCAGATGCTGCTCTTGTTATTGTCCCTTATTACAACAAACCTTCACAGCACGCATTATATAAACATTTTAAACGTGTCGCGGATTCAGTAGACCTGCCGATTATTATTTATAATATTCCAGGTCGTACAGCCACAAATCTCCACGTAGAAACACTTGCAAAGCTCAGCAAAGACTGTCCAAATATTATCGGTGTTAAAGAATCTAATAAAGACTTCGAGCACGTGAATCGAGTTCTGTTAAATTGCGGTAGAGACTTCTTGCTTTACTCAGGGATAGAACTATTATGCTACCCTATGCTTGCCATTGGTGGAGCAGGACATATTAGCGCTACAGCCAATGTTGTCCCAAGTAAAGTTGCAGAAATCTATGATGCTTGGAAAGAGGGCGATGTGAAGCGTGCACAAGATCTTCACTATGAGCTCATGCCTTTAAATGATGTCTTATTTAAAGATACAAACCCAGCGCCATTAAAAGCCGCATTAGGTATGATGGGAAGAATCGAACCTGTTCTTCGTCTGCCAATGGATGTCCCAACTAAAGCAATTCAAGATGAAATTCGTAACGTACTACGAGACTATGTTGACCTTCCAGATGAGGTAACAGCTAAATAAGTGCGAAATTAGTAAAGAAAGGAGCCTATACATTGAGTAACAAAACAGAACAAGAAAAGGGAGTCGCCGCTCACCGTAAATTAGATAATATCCAGTTATATATCAATGGTGAATTCGTAGATGGTCAAGCGGGTGAAACCTTCGAGAACATTAATCCTTTTACGAATGAGGTAACGAATTACGTAGCTGAAGGACGCAAAGAAGACATGCAGGAAGCAATTTATGCTGCTCAAAAGGCGTTTCGTAAGGGTCCTTGGGGCAAAATGAAAGTAAAAGATCGTATGGAGTATATTCATCGTCTTGCTGACTTAATCGATGAAGAAGTAGACGAAATAGCTGTAATGGAATCTTTAGATACAGGACTACCAATCCATCAAACTCGAAAAATGGTATCCCGGGCAGCTGAAAACTTCCGATTCTATTCTCGTATGGTTCAATCCAAACTTCACGGAGAATCGTATCCAGTAGATGATGAGTTTATCAACTACACCGTTTATAAGCCACTAGGACCTGTTGGGCTTATTACGCCTTGGAATGCACCATTTATGCTTGAAACTTGGAAGGTAGCACCTGCTCTTGCTACAGGGAATACGGTGATCCTAAAACCAGCCGAATTGTCTCCGCTTACTGCAAATAAATTAGCTGAATTAGCAGATAAAGCTGAAATGCCACCAGGCGTATTTAATGTCGTTCATGGGTTTGGGGAAACTGCTGGGGCAGAACTTGTTTCTAACCCAATTGTGGAAGCGATTTCATTTACTGGAGAAACCGTTACTGGCTCTACCATTATTAAGAATGCAGCGGACTCCTTAAAGAAAACATCCATGGAGTTAGGTGGGAAATCACCACTTATTGTCTTTGATGATGCGGACTTTGAGCGTGCTCTAGACGCTGCTGTTTGGGGGATTTTCTCCTTTAATGGTGAGCGTTGTACAGCAAACTCAAGAGTTTTCGTTCACAAGAACATTAAAGATGACTTTGTAAAAGCTCTACGAGAACGAGTAACCAAAGTGAAAATTGGTGACCCGATGGATTCTTCCACCCAGCTTGGGCCTCTTATCCATAGAGAGCATTATGACAAAGTGACGGGTTATATTGAGTTAGCGAAAGAAGAAGGATGTGAAGTTGTCCAAGGTACTGTCCCTGAAGAAGTAAGTGCAGGAAACTTTGTGCCAGCTACATTACTCTTAAATGCAAAAAATAACATGCGTGTTTCTCAAGAAGAAATCTTTGGTCCAGTGATGTCTGTGATTGAATTCGAATCAGAAGAAGAAGTCATTGAAGCTGCAAATGACGTTAAATATGGATTAGCAGGCTATGTATGGACAAATGACATCAAGAAAGGTCATCGCGTAGCAAATGCAGTTGAGGCAGGCATGATCTGGATTAATGCACAAAATGTACGTGACTTACGTACTCCATTTGGTGGTATGAAAGGAAGCGGAATTGGTCGTGAAGGCGGTCATTACGCATTTGAATTCTATACAGAGCCTAAAATCATTCATGTGGCGATGGGAGATCATTATATCCCGCAGTTTGGAAAGTAATCTTAAAGGAGAGGTGAAAATATGCCAGCAAAAACAGGTCAAGAATATATCGATCGTTTAAAGAAAGCCAATAATAATGTCTACATTCACGGGGAACGTGTAGATGATGTTACAGAACATCCAGATTTTAAAAATGTAATTCAATCTATGGCTCATCTATATGATCTTCAATATGAAAAGAAGGATAAAATGCTCTACAAGTCTCCTACAACAGGTGACTTAGTTGGAAAGACTTTCATGCAGCCGACTTCTGTAGAAGAGATTATTGAACGTCGAGAAGCAATTCAGGAATGGGCTCATACATCAGGTGGTATGATGGGACGTTCTCCAGACTACCTAAATGCAGAGGTTATGGCTATGGGGATGAACAATGGTCTTTTTGCTGAATCAGACCCAATGTTCGCTGAAAATGCACGGAAATACTATGAGTATGCACGGGAAAACGATATTTCCTTAACCCATACGCTTATTCATCCTCAGGTAAACCGTGCTAAAGCTCAACACGAGCAAAAGGACGCAAATGTTGCTCTACACTTAGTGGAGAAAAATAAAGAAGGGATCATTGTAGATGGTGTACGTCTTTTAGCAACACAAGGTGGTATCACAGACGAGATTCTTGTCTTCCCATCCACAGTAAAACGTTCCGGTGAAAAAGATGATCCATATTCTTTAGCTTTTGCTATTCCAAATAACACTCCTGGATTGAAATTCATTTGCCGTGAATCCTTTGATCAAGGTAAAAGCAAGTGGGATCATCCATTGTCTTCTCGATTTGAAGAAGGAGATGCCATCGTAACCTTTGACCAAGTGTTTGTACCTTGGGAACGAGTATTTGTATGTGAAGATTCAGCTATATGTAACCGTACTTTTGGTGAGACAAACGCTGTTGTACACATGGCACATCAGGTTGTTTCTAAGAACATTGTTAAAACTGAGTTCTTACTTGGTGTCGCTTTGAATATGATGGATGCAATTGGGATCGATCAGTTCCAGCATGTTAAAGATAAAGGAACTGAAATCATGTTAGCTTTAGAGACGATGAAATCTCATCTTTATAGAGCTGAGCACAATGCAACATTAGATGAAAGTGGAACAATGACACCAGATTTTGCTCCATTAGATGCTGCTCGAAACTGGTATCCTAGAATCTATCCTAGATTAACAGAAATCATCCGTATCCTTGGCGCATCAGGATTAATGGGGATCCCTACAGAAGCTGACTTCTCCCACGAGGAGATCGGTCCAATTCTACACAGAGCACTTCAAGGCAAAAATCTTGAAGGATATGAACGTGTACAGCTATTCCGTCTAGCATGGGATATGACATTAAGCTCGTTTGGTAGCCGTCAAATGCACTATGAATACTACTTCTTCGGAGATCCAATTAAAATGGGCATGACCTATTTTGATAAATATGAAAAAGATTCCTATAAACAGCTAGTAGAAAATTTCTTGGCTAAATCGAATTCTGAAAAGCCTAGTTTTGAAAAAGTCTAAGGGGGAAGAAATCCATGGATTTTAACATTATTCGTGCTGCTCGAGCAGTGCTTCATGTTCAAGATTTAGAGGCCTCACGTAAGTTTTATGTAGATGCTTTAGGCTTTATCGAAACAGAGAGTGATGATCAGCATATTTATCTTCGAGGTTTAGAGGAACATAACCATCATAGTCTTGTATTGAAAAAAGAAAAGGAACCTGGTATTGAAGTGATCAGTTATAAGGTTCAATCCGATGGCGATTTAGAAATACTAGCTAAATTTTTCGATGACAAAGGCTTAAAGACCAAATGGGTAGAAGAAGGTAAACAAAAAGCAATGGGGAGAACGCTTCGAATTCAGGATGTTTCCGGTTTACCTGTTGAGTTTTTCGCTAAAATGGACGTTGTTGAGCGTATGCTTCAGCGCTATGACCTGTATAAGGGAGCTCGAGTACAACGAATTGACCACTTCAACTGTATGGTTGAGGATGTTCAAAAAGCATATGATTTTTATATTAATGAGCTCGGCTTCGCTTGCTCAGAATATACATCTGCAGAGGATAATCAAATTTGGGCTGCATGGTTGCACCGTAAACCAAGTGTACATGATGTTGCATTTATGAATGGTAATGGTCCAAGACTTCATCACATAGGCTTTTGGCTAGGTGAACCTATGAGTCTCATTCACACATGTGACGTATTAGCCTCTATGGGTTATACAGCTAGCATTGAACGAGGACCTGGGCGACATGGGTTATCTAATGCATTCTTCTTGTATTTAAGAGATCCAGACGGTCATAGAATTGAGTTATATAATGGGGATTACTTAACTAGTGATCCAGACTTCGAGCCCATTCGTTGGGATATCAATGATAAGCGTCGTCAAACATTCTGGGGGCACGAAGCACCTGATTGCTGGTTTAACGAAGCATCCCATGTATTAGATATCGATTCTGGAAAACCGATTGAAATTCGTGAACCAAAATTAAAGAAACGTAAGCCAACTTTTGTTATATAAACTAATGGAGAGCATGCACATAAAGTGTATGCTCTTTTTATTTGAAAACAAGAAAATATTGAAACTTTTTCCTTTTCAACGCGTATGTTAAATATAGTAAACAAAAAGGGAGAGTAGATTATGACATATCGTATTAAAAAATGGGGGAAGCTTGGAGTTATCACATTGGTACCTATATTGAGCTTATCCTTATTAGGACAACCAGCTTATGCAGAAACATCCGATTCAAAACAACAACAAGAGCCTATACATAATGTAGCCAATCCAGAGAACGTGAAATTTAGTAAAGAACAAGCTATTGAAAGAGTTAAAGAGTTGTTTCCAATTTTAGAAAAGGGAGAAGTTGAATCTGTACAGTTAGGACAAACGAACCGATATCCGATACCTAAAAATCAAATGGTGTGGGAAATTGACTGGAGATACGCTATTGAAAATAGTAGTCATGGCTTTTCAAGTAAAGTAGATGCTATGACAGGGGATATCCTAAACGTTCATATTCCTTCAATTCTTACAAGTGATCAACCAGCCTATTATCCTCCTAAAGTGACGAGGGAGGAAGCGAAGGAATTGGCAAAACAAATCATCAAAAAAGCCGCTCCAAATCATACGTATGATGCACTTCTAACTGGCGAAATGCCTTATTATACAAATGATCCTTTGTTCGGCCCGATTGCCTATCATTTTAGTTTTCAACCAGAGGTTAACGGAGTGCCATCTCCAAATGAGCGTTATCATGTTGAAATTTCAGGTAATGGAGATTTAGAAAGTTTCAATGTACCATCTGATTCTTATGAATATCCTTCTCCTAATACGGAACGATCTTTATCTGAAGCTACCAAACGATTTAAAGAAGATTTAAATCTTCAATTAAGTTATATAACGGAGCGTATAAACCAGGAAGAATCTAAAGTATATTTAGGGTGGAAGCCCAACCATGAAGGTTCTTCAGAAGTTATAGATGCTAAAACTGGTGAGTATCTCCAAGCAAATGGAGATCCACTTGATGTTAAACAGTCCACCTTCAAAGAAATACCAGAAGGTGAAAAAGTCTTTGAAGCAGTGGAACCTATAAAAGGTGAACGCATTACGGCAGAACAAGCAGCAAATGTCGTCACAAATGCTGTAAATATTCCTGAAGGGAAACAACTCCAAAGAACTTCACTAAGAGAAGATGGTTCTTGGAATTACAAAAAGCCTGTATGGCATTTAACATGGATGGAGCCAGGAGCTTTTGGGTATGAAAATGAAGTTCGAGCTTATGTAGATGCTAAAACAGGACAACTAGTTGAAGTAACAACTCGTTCACTTCGCCCTGGAACAAATTCAATAGAGATTGATGAAGAGGAATCCCTTACAAAGGAAGAAATAACCCAACTTGCTCTTTCTAAAATTCAATCGCTATATCCAAATGCAACGGAAGAATTAAAGTGGAAACTGAATAAAGAAGCTAGCCTTTATTCAAGTCATGAAAACGTGGTTTCTTTCCAATTTCAACGCTATCTAAATGATATTCCAGTTCAAAATGATAGAGTTACAATGACTTATTCCCTCGATGGTGAACTAATTCATTATAATGTTCAGCAAACGCCACAACTAGAAGAAAAAGTCAGTGAACTGCAAGCAACAATTTCAAAGGGTGAGGCTAGGGAAACCTATTTGAAACATTTAAAGGCCGAACTTCAGTATAACCTTTTCCGTGAAGGGATCGGTGAAGATGGTACGGAACAAATTGATATGAAGCTTGTTTACAAAAGAACATTACAGGATGTTCCTCATCAGTATGTCGTTTTAGATGCCGAAACTGGTAAATGGAGATCACTCTATCGTAATAATGGAGTAGAGCAAACATATAATCAGCCTACAAATCTAAATGGTCACTGGGCTAAAGACGAACTAATGACATTGGCAAAACATAAAATTCTCCAAGTAAATGATGCAGGTGAAATAAATCCAAGTGATACAATCACATATGGTAAGTGGCTTCAAATGATATCAAAAGCCATCGAACCAAATTACAAACTTTATATGGAACGGAATATAGATCAAGAAGAAAGTATAAACAAAGAAAATGAGTTTTATGCAGCTCTTATGTTTGCAGATGGAAGAGAATGGCTAGACGAGGAGATTAGTCAAATCCCTGTTGAAAAAGTACTTACACGCGAACAACTAGCAGAGTCTGTCGTAAACATCCTTCAATATGATAAGATAGCCACCTTTATGAATCAGGAATCGAAATTTTCAGATATAACGAATAGTTCTAATAAAGGAGCTATTCATGTTGTTCAAACACTTGGCATTATGCAAGGAAACCATGGAAAGTTCTACCCTAATGCCAGTGTAACAAAAGCAGAAGCCGCAGTTGTTATGATGAGGATGGTTAAGCTTCAGGATAAATTAGATCAAGAAATAAGAGATGAACGTTATTAAAAAGCTATAAAAAATGCTTCGAGCTTAAGTGGCTCGAAGCATTTTTAGTTCTCGTCAACTAATACCTCTTTGAAGACTTTTAAAAACTGCTCTCTGTCATCAGAAGTAAAGGGTTTAGGACCTTTTGTTTTTTCTCCGGCTCTTCTGGCTTTTGCACTTTCATGACGAGTTTGAAGAAGCTGATCGATATTGGACTGTGAAAATATGAAACCTTTATGATGAAGTACTTTGCAGCCTTTACCTAAACCAAGTGCTGCGAGACCGTAATCTTGTGTTACGATCAGATCTCCTTTTTCAGCAAGTTTCATGATACGGTAGTCAGCCGCATCCGCACCAGTATCTACATGAACTGTTTCAACACCAGGTGGATCAGGTTCAAGAGAGAAGTGCGAAAAGCTCTTCACCAGGACAACAGGAATTTCTGCTTTTTGTGCTTCTTCTATAATGATATCTTTTACAGGACAGGCATCAGCATCAACATAAACTTTCATATATCTTTCTCCTTCTATATTTCCTTTACGTTTTTAATACATCTCTTAGTGAAACAAGTGTGTAAAATGATGCCAATAAAGGAAATAAAGCTGTTATTCCTATGCTCCATTGTACACTTAAAAGGTCAGCAATACTACCTGCCAATAGCGCACCTATTGCATAACCGCTATCTCGCCAAAAACGATAAATCCCAAGAGAAGTAGCTCTTGTCTGAGTTGATGCAACATCACTAATAGAAGCAATAAGAGTCGGATATACCATTGCAGTTCCAAGTCCTAAAGTGATAGAAGCTACTAGCCAAAAGCCAAACCCGCTTCCAAAAGTGATTCCTATAAGTGCTAATGCTTGAATGAACATACCCGAAGTAATGAGAATTTTTCGTCCTATTCGATCACTTAGTGGCCCTGTAATGAGCTGAAAGATTCCCCAAGTTGCGGGGTATATGGCAATAATTAGACTAATCTGTCCAGCTGACAATCCAGTGTTTATGAAAAATAAAGGGAATAGCCCCCAAGCCATACCGTCCTTAAGGTTTGTTGTTAAACCTGCAAAACTAACACTTGATAAGTGACGATTTTTAAAAGACGTATTTAAGAATACATTCTTAAATGGCTCATTTTCTTTCTTATCATCTGACGTATTCTTGCTCACTAATGATGATGTATCTGGCACAATAAAGGAAAGAATTAGTCCGATTAATACGATTACAAAACCAATTAAAAATGGCTCAGGTCTTGGTGAATACACGGAAGCTAAATAACCTGTTATGAATGCAAAGAGGGCAACACCTACATACCCTGCAAATTCATTTAATCCTACTGCAAGTCCTCTTTGATGGGAAGAGGATAAATCGATCTTCATATTTACGGTCATGGACCAGGTTAATCCCTGATTAATACCGAGAAGAACGTTAGAAAAAATAATGACCCACCAAGCAGGTGCAGTAATTATTAATAATGGAACAAATGCACCTACGATCCATCCTGCTATCAAAACGTTCTTTCTACCAAAACGATCAGCAAGACTTCCTGCAGCAAAGTTCATTAGAGCTTTAGAAAAGCCAAAAGTGATAATAAAAGAGAGCGTGGCTGAGGTTGATGTTAAACCAAATTCATCTTCACCAATAATGGGAAGAACTGTACGTTCAAGGCCAACCATAGAGCCAACAAATAAGTTTGTAAAGACTAACAATATAAAGGGTGTTAGGTTTCGTTTGATGCCTGTTTGTTGTAACATTATAAATTACCTTCCTATACGGGTATATGTATATATAAAGTAACAATATTGATAGGTTAATTCAAATAATTAATCTTTACAAAGGAAAAGTGTTTATGCATCAAATGATCATGAGATTGGAATAAAGTCTAATTTTTAATGTAGTATATAGATGCAGATCACATTAAAGGAGAGCTACCATGAAGTTAAGTGTTTTAGATCAATCTCCCATTTCTAAAGGACAAACAGCAGAAGAAGCTATAAATCAATCCTTAGAATTAGCTCGTTTGACTGAACAGCTTGGATACCATCGTTATTGGGTAGCTGAGCATCATAATACGAATGGTCTTGCAAGTACGTCACCAGAGATATTAATTTCACGTATTGCTTCTGAAACTAAACGAATTCGAGTCGGGTCAGGAGGGGTACTTTTACCACAATATAGTCCATTAAAGGTAGCAGAAAACTTTAAAATGCTAGAGGCCTTATTTCCAGGAAGAATAGATCTAGGTCTTGGTCGTTCGCCAGGGGGTTCTCAACAAACTCGATTAGCACTCACTGATGGTCTTTCGAAGACATTAAGTGCTTTTTCAAGACAAGTAAAAGAAATACATGGGTACTTATACGACACTCTTCCAGAAGACCATGCTTACAAAGGGGTACTGGCAACACCTCGAACGAAGAATAATCCAGAAACTTGGGTTCTTGGCATAACAGGAAGAGGGGCAAAACATGCTGCTATAAACGGGACTGGTTTCACATTTGGCCATTTTATTAATCCAGACCAAGCTGAACAATCTATAAAAACCTATTTGAACCATTTTAGGCCTTCAGAAGCACGTAGAGAGCCAGCCATTAATGCCTGTGTATTTGTTGTATGTGCCGAAACGAAAGAAGAAGCGGAAACATTAGCTTTAAGTCAAGACAAGTGGCTTTTACAGGTTGAAAAGGGTATTGATACACGTGTTCCTTCAATTGAAGAAGTAAAAGGGCAGACGTTTTCATCTAGAGAGTTTGAGAAAGTGAAGAACAACAGACGACGAGCCATTATTGGTACACCTGAGGATGTTTATGAAGAACTAAAATCCTTAAGTGATAAGTATAAGACAGATGAGTTTTTCATTATTACGAACATCTATGATTATGAAGCGAAGAAGAAGTCTTATGAATTATTAGCTCATATTGCAAATTTATAAATACCAAAAAAATGAAAGCCTAAACCTTGAATTTGACTGGTTTAGGCTTTCGTTTAGTTAAAAGTCTTTTTTATTTTGATCAGGATAATCACATAACTCTATAATTGTACCCTCTGTATCAGCAGGGTTTATATAGATTAATCTACGACCATGGATATTTGTTCTCCGTGTATCTTCAAGGAAACGAATACCTTCCCCTTTAAGTTCTGAGATCGCTTCATCTAGTTCAGGAACTTTATAGGCAATATGATGAACACCTTTTCCTTTTTGTTGAATGAAGCGGTGGATGGGGGATGTTTTGCTAGTGGGTCTTAGCAATTCTACTCTAGAACCATCAATATCGATGATCGTTATATGGGTCTCAACACCAGGTGCTTCACTAGTATATTCATCTACAACTACGCCACCTAGTATGTTTGTATAAAATGATACTGCTTCTTCCATTTGGCGTACAGCGATCCCCATATGGTCAAATTGTTTATGCGCTAATTGCTTCAATACGAACGCTCCTTGTTCATAATGTGGTTCATGATGTCTTGTAATTCATTCGGCTTTTGAAACTCAATTGGAGAGACGCCTTTATCAAATTGAATAAAGTCAGATTCAATTAAAAGAACGTAACGGCCATTGACTTTAGCTAAATGAATATCCTCACCATAATCAGCGAGTTTCCCTTTTACGGTTGTTTCACCAATTTTCATGTTCAATTCAATCTCTGGATTCTCTTCTACCATTTGGCTTGTAGCTTCAACTACTTGTTCTGTAGTGAGACGTTCTTTTAACTCTCGTTTTTCACTTGCTTCCCATATTTCAAGGTCTTCTTCAAATTGTTTTAATTCTTCACTATCTTCCTCAAACGTTTCCTGGACATGCTCTTGTACCATACTTTTCACTTGCGTTTTTTGAATCTCAGGCATGGACTCTCCATATGCTACGAACTTTAAGAAATCCTCAAAGTAGCGGGCATGTGAAGCCTGATGGATTTTTAACTCATTCGGCTCAAGCATCCCTTTTTCAGGCATATACGGATATTGAATGGATTTCATATTCTTTGTAGTGATCGCCATTTCCACAGAACGGATTAAGGTAGATTCATCTGAAATAGAGGCAACTTTTGGTTCAAAATCACATTTCAGCAAGAAAATAAAGGGTTCGTCAAAATACTTCTCCAATGTAGCTGAAATCACAAGAAATGCTCCACCACGTATGGCACTCGCATCCACATAAGCATCAACAAACATTTCAGAAACCTGATAAAATTCTTCTTTGGATTGTGCAACTTGTGCTCTTCGGAAAACATTATAATTTGGGTTAGAGTCCAACTCGTGTCCAGGTTCAACAATGAAATGCCCCAGTTTAGTAGGTACCTGTTCAGACCTTGGATGACGTTCCACTTTTCGGTTTACAATCTTCTTTAATTCACCATCTAAAAATTCTTTAAGAGCACTGTCACTGTACTCTTCATAGTCCATCGTTTGGAAGTGTTTATATTGTTTATGTAGATCGTCACCTTTTCCATCTACTTGGATAACGTAAAAGGAAACGTAATTCATTCGAAACTCCATATACTCACCCTCATCTATCTATTCAATTCTTTAAGTATAGTTAACACAGAAGAACTCGTCAATCTAAGGGAAAACATAAAGTCTAAGTATCACCATATAATGTATTAATAGCATGAGATGGAGGGATGAGGGGTGTATTATCCATACTATTATCAACCAAAGGATCGTCAAAATCAGCAACTAATACGAAACATTGAACAGGCTATAAATGGAGAATATAGCGCAATTCAATGTTATAAAGTTTTAATTGATCAGGCAGATTCTAAAGCGGATAAAGAGCATATAAGGGAAATTCGCAAAGATGAAAGAAACCATTTTCATCAATTCACGCAAATTTATATGAATTTAACTGGTCGCCAACCCACTCCTAAGCAAATTGAAGAGTGTCCGAAGACATATCGGAGAGGACTGGAAGTAGCCTTTAAGGATGAACAAAAAACTGCCGATTTTTATCTGGATATTGCAGATCAAGCAACAGAACCCTATATCCAATCAACATTTCGACGAGCAGCTGCAGATGAACAGAACCATGCAGTCTGGTTTTTATATTTTTTAACACGTAATCGTTAAACGAGATATCTTAAAGTTTTCACATAATACAAAGGGTAAATATGTTACAATCGGTCTAGATCAATGCTTAAAGGAGTACTTGCTATGAACTTGGACCTGTTATTACCTTATACCACTTCTGGTGCCATGCTTATTGGTATATTGTTTTCACTTATCTATGCTATATATATGAAAAAGAAAGAAAACATGAGTTGGCTCGTTTTCTTCCTTACCTTCAGTGCTGGAGGAATTTCAGCAGCTTTTGGTGTATCGATTTTGAGTATATTTGATATATTAAAGTAAGTTATTGATAAACGCTCATCCACTGTGAGCGTTTTTTATTTGGTTAAATACTATTCCTTGTTACAATTAACGATAATATGTAATAGCTAAACACTATCGAGTGTAAGGAGAGGTTTTAATGAAAGCAATTATACATAAAGGAAAAGTTGGTTTAGAGGGTTTACGTTTTGGAGAAATCGATGAACCTGTTGTGGATTCTAAAGGTGTGAAGGTTAAATTAAAAGCTGTTGGAATGAATCGACGTGACCTTGCTGTTACATCAAGACATAAAACGGATGATCCTGATTTGATCTTGGGTTCAGATGGAGCAGGAATTATCGAAGAAGTCGGAAGTGAAGTAACCCGTTTTAAAGTAGGAGACGAAGTGGTCATCAATCCAGGGTTAGGCTGGAAAGAAAAGAGTGACGCTCCTCCTAAAGGGTTTGAAATTGTGGGGTTACCTGATCATGGTACATTTGCAGAGTACTACGTCTCATCTGAGGATTACATCGAGAAAAAACCACAATTTCTCTCATGGGAAGAAGCGGCAGTACTTCCTTTAGCTGCTCTTACTGCCTATCGTGTCTTATTCTCTCGTGCCAGAATAACAAAAGAGGATACAGTGATGTTACCTGGTATAGGAAGTGGCGTGTTAACCTTTGCTCTTAAGTTTGCCAAAGCAATAGGCTCCAGAGTGATCGTCTCTTCTCGTAGTAAAGAAAAACAACGAGAAGCTTTACAGTTAGGTGCAGATTTAGCTATTGATACAGAGTCTAACTGGAATGAAGAGCTTGCAGGTGAGTCAATTGATGTCCTTGTAGAAAGTGTTGGACAAGCTACGTTCGATAAATCATTAGGCATTATTCGAAGAGGTGGAACGATTGTTACATTTGGTGCTACCACAGATGATAAAGTGGAGATCGATATACGTAAGTTCTTCTATGGTCAATATAATTTATTAGGATCAACTATGGGGAGCCGAGAAGAGTTTCAAGACATGCTTCACTTTGTTGAGGAGAACAAGATTACACCTGAAATAGATAAAATGTTCCCTATGTCTGACTATGAAGAAGCATTCAGCTATATTCGCGACTCTAAAAACTTCGGTAAGATTGGGTTTAAAATTTCTTACTAAAACGTTCAAATTAAGGAGTACGTATAAAATATGTGCTTCTTTTTTAGATAGGCAAACACCCTTTTTTAATCCTTACATATTATAGTGGTAACGAGATGAAAGGGTGATAGGATGACTGGAAGAATACGTAACTATTATGCAGGTGGTAATACAGCTAAAGGTTTCTATAGTCTTTTTGACTCCGCTCTAGAAGGGTTAGAAAGGTTGTATATACTTAAAGGTGGGCCAGGTACAGGGAAGTCGACATTAATGAAATCAATTGGAGAAACGTTTGCAGATAAAGGCGTGAATATCGAATATCTTCATTGCGCTTCAGATAATGGATCGGTTGATGGAGTGATACTAACCGATTATAAAATTGGGGTTGTAGATGGTACTGCACCACATATTATTGAACCTAAGGCCCCTGGTGTCATTGAAGAGTATATAAATCTTGGAGTTGCCTGGGAGTCTGAAAAGCTTTCCTTACACAAAGATGATATTTTGGATTTGAATAAAAAAATTTCAGATACGTATGAAACAGCTTATGACATGTTTGCCGCTTCTCTAAGTGCACATGATGAAATCGAGGATGTTTATATTTCGAACATGGATTTTGCAAAAGCAAATCAATTAACAGAACAACTTACAGAACGCATTTTCGGTCATAAACAATTGGAGAAAGAACCTTCCATTCGTCATCGCTTTCTTGGTGCAGCCACACCAAATGGTGCCGTAGATTTTATTCAAAACTTAACAGAAGACATAGACAAACGGTTTTTCATTAAAGGTCGTGCAGGCTCTGGAAAGTCAACTATGCTTAAGAAAATTGCTGCTGCAGGAGAGAGCAAGGGTTTTGATGTTGAGGTGTATCATTGTGGGTTTGATCCTAATAGCTTGGATATGTTGATTATTCGTGAACAGAGCATAGCTATATTTGATTCAACAGCGCCTCATGAGTACTTTCCTGAACGGGATAATGATGAGATCGTGGATATGTATGAGCGGTGCATAACACCTGGCACAGATGAAACGTATGCAAAAGAAATTGAGAGAACAACCAAAGCATACAAAGATAAAATGGAAGAAGCTATCTCTTATTTATCAGAGGTTAAATCCTTAAGAGATGAACTTGAATCCTACTACATTGGTGCTGTCGATTTTTCAATAGTTAATGAAATACGGGATGATTTGATTGACAAAATACAAAATTGGGTTGCTCGATAAGGAACGAATCATAAAGAAGTGCTCTTTTTAGAGCACTTCTTTTATAATTCGTCTATTTTGATTCATAACTCATATAGAAAAACAATACTATCGAGTGGTACACTGTTATCGAAGGGGCGAGATGGAATGACAGAAAGGATTCAGGTATTAAAACAAGTCCCGTTATTTGCAGAATTAAATGAAGAGGACTTAATTGCATTACAAGATATCACGTTAAAACATACATATCATAAGAAAGAATACGTTTTTATGGAAGGGGAAGAACGAGAGGCTGTTTTCTTTATCCATTCAGGTACCATAAAAACCTTTAAAGTTGACCCCGAAGGTAAAGAACAAATCATTAATTTTCTTCAGGCAGGGGATATGTTTCCCCATGTAGGATTTTTTGAGGAAACACCCTACCCAGCAACATCTGAAGTGATGTCTGAAGCGGTATTATTTATGATACGCATAGATGATTTTAATCAATTCATGTTAAATCATCCTGAAATCGCTATGAAAGTGATGAAGATATTAGGCCAGAAAATCTCTGTTTTAACACAACGAATTCAAGAGATGAACTCACAAAATGTGCAACATCGTGTAGTCTATGCATTAATTCGTTTAGGGCAAGAATCAGGACAATTAGATAAAGAAGAGATCTATATTGATATGCCGATCACGAATCAGGATGTTGCTAACATCGTTGGTTCTTCAAGAGAAACAATCAATCGAGTACTAAATCATTTAAAAAAGCTAGACCTAATTCAAGTCAGTCGGAAAGGGATTTATATAAAAGATATAAACCAACTGAAAGAACATGTACGTTAAGTAGATAAAAGAGCCAAGGACGTCTTTACGGTATCCTTGGCTCTTTTTAGAAATGTACACAAACCTGTCACAGCAAATGTTATTTACATCACATTTTTCAGCTGTAGTCGTTTATTAAAATAAAGATAGATCAAAAAACACTTCATTGGAGGTTGCTTTTATGCTATCCACACAACAGAAAGAAATTATTAAGTCTACAGCCCCTATTTTAGAAGAAAAAGGTACTGAAATTACATCACGCTTTTATGAAATGCTTTTTAAAAACCATCCGGAACTATTAAATATATTTAATCAAACGAATCAAAAGAAAGGTCGTCAGCAAACAGCACTAGCAAATTCTATTATTGCTGCTGCCCATAATATAGATCAGTTAGAAAATATTATTCCGGTCGTTAAGCAGATTGCTCATAAACACAGAAGTTTAGGCGTTCTACCAGAACATTATCCGATCGTAGGAGAACACCTTCTACTTGCTATTCAGGATGTTTTAGGAGAAGCGGCAACAGATGAGATCGTAAATGCTTGGAAGGATGCTTATCAAGTTATTGCAGATGTATTTATCGAAATTGAAGATAATATGTATAAAGAAGCTGAAAACCAAGCAGGTGGATGGAGCGGTTATAAGCCTTTCTTCGTAGATCAAAAAATTCAAGAAAGTGACGAAATTACATCATTCTACTTAAAACCTGTGGACGAAACTCCTCTACCTGCGTTTCAACCAGGTCAATACATCGGTGTTGAACTTACAATACCAGGTGATACCTACCGCCACATTCGTCAATACAGTTTATCTGATGCACCCAACAAACCGTATTATCGAATAAGTGTAAAACGAGATGGAGAAGGTAGTGTATCAAACTACTTACATGATGATATAAAAGAGGGAGATACTCTCCCTGTAAGTGCACCAGCTGGGGACTTTGTACTCGATTTTAATAAGAATACACCTGTTGTTTTATTAAGTGGAGGAGTTGGGCTAACACCTCTTACATCCATGCTTAATACTGTTGTTAAAAATCAACCGGAACGCGAGGTTATATTTATCCAAGCAGCACGTAATGGTAACGTACATGGACTTAAGGAAGAGATAGCACAGTTGTCAAATAACAACGAAAATATCACATCATATATCGTGTACTCTGAACCGACTGAAGCGGATCGAAAAGATGGAAACCATGATAAAGAAGGTATAATTACGTTTGAATGGTTACAAGAGGTGTTACCTCACAATGAAATGGACTATTACTTCTGTGGACCTGAGCCTTTTATGGACACTGTTTACAATGCTTTAAAACAACTAGGCGCTGCTGAAGAACAAATCAACTTTGAGTTTTTCGGACCAGCAAAGCCGCTAGAAATAAAACAAAATGTAAATGTATAACATTGAACTTTATTCAAAGAACTATAAAAAGGAGACTAAGTCATCTAGCGATTTAGTCTCTTTTTTATATAGGTAACATTATAATTTTTTACGAACAATTAGATATTTTGATTCATTCCAAACTTTTGATTTTAAAAAATATATAAAATTCACAATTTTTCATAATAAGATTATTGACACAATATAAATGTAATGTATAATAATTTATCAACATACATATTTATTCATAAATGAAAATATAAAATTAATGAAGAAGAGAGTAGTTACATGAAATGTGAGCAGCGAAACGGGGATGGTGGAAGCCCGGTACAGGAAATGTAATGAACCGCACTTTGGAGATGTCAGTTTGTATGAAATATACGTCTTTATACATCTTGACCGGGTTGCTACCGTTATAAAGCTTAAAAGCTGGTTCCTTATGATGGAACAATAAGAGTGGTACCGCGGGTGAAAGGAAAACACTCGCCTCTTTCAAATAAAAAGAGGCGAGTGTTTTTTTATACCTTTTTTCACTTTGAACAAGAAAATCTGCCAATTTATTATCCTATAAAACTTATTGACCTGGAGGGATGACTATGAAAGTAGGGATTATTGGTGCTAATGGTTATGGTGGGGTTGAGTTAATTCGGTTGCTTCAAAACCATCCTTTTGCCGAAATTGAGTTACTTGTTTCCCATTCGACAAGTGGAACGAATATAAAGGAGCTCTATCCACACCTCTTATCCATATTAGAAATGGATTTGGCTCAAGTTAATGTAGGTCAAATAGCAGAAAGTGTAGATGTAGTATTTTTCTCTACCCCACCTGGAGTAAGTCTGGATCTTCTACCCCAGCTCTCAGAAAAGGGAGTATTATGCATTGATTTATCCGGTGACCATCGTTTAATAGATTCTGAAGTATATTCACAGTGGTATCAAAAAGAGCCTGCATCAGCCAATATTTTAAATCAAACGGTTTATGGACTCTCAGAATTAAATAAAGAAAAGATCAAAGGTTCTAATCTGATTGCTAATCCTGGATGTTATCCAACAGCTACTTTACTGGGGATTTTACCTGTGATCAAAGAGGATTGGGTAACATCAAACAGTATCATCATAGACGGTAAAACAGGTGTTTCGGGAGCAGGGAGGAAAAACTCACTAGCGACTCATTTCAGTGAAGTGAATGAAAATGTAAAGGCCTATAAATTGGGAACTCATCAACATATACCAGAGATCGAACAGCTTATTGAATCTTTTTCTGGAAACACAGAAAATATCACTTTTTCAGCTCACCTTGTTCCTATGACTCGAGGCATTATGTGTACGATATATGCTGATTTAAAAGAGCCAGTGACTTCGGAAACCGTAACAGCTTTATATCAATCTTTTTACGAAAATCATCCCTTTGTAAGAGTTAGGGAAACAGGTGACTTACCAAAAACAAAAGAGGTATATGGCTCTAATTACTGTGACATAGGTATTCATTCTGATGAACGAACAAACAGACTAACGATCGTCTCCGTTATTGACAATCTAGTAAAAGGTGCAGCAGGGCAAGCAGTACAAAATATGAACCTACTATTTGGATGGGATGAGACAACAGGGCTAACAAGTGCCCCTATTTATCCATAAACACGGGAGGAATGAAGTTGACAGATTTTGTAACAGAAGTTGATTTATTAGAAACAGAAGATTATAAAGTTATATCTGATGGCAGTGTAATATCACCACAAGGTATTCAAGCTGGTGGCTTCCATTGTGGTATCAAACGAAAGCGACCTGATCTTGGATGGATTTATTCTGAAGTCCCTGCAGAGGCAGCTGGAGTTTATACGACAAATCAATTTCAGGCTGCCCCTCTAAAAGTGACACAGGAAAGTCTTGATGTTGAACAAAAGCTTCAATCTATTCTAGTTAATTCAGGTGTAGCAAATTCCTGTACTGGTGAAGAGGGGCTGCAAAATGCTTATAACATGAGAGCTTTTTTCGCACAACATTTCTCGTTGCCTGAACATTATACTGCTGTAGTCTCAACTGGTCTTATTGGAACACAAATACCGATGGAAAAAGTCAAACAAGGAATCAATCAAATACCTTTTCATGTTCAAGAGGCAGAGCAATTTGGGAGATCTATTTTAACCACGGATACGTTTATCAAACATATCGCAATAGAATTGAACATTGATGGCCAAAAAGTAATCATCGGTGGTGCGGCTAAAGGGTCGGGTATGGTCCACCCAAACATGGCAACGATGCTTAGTTTTATTACAACAGATGCCAAAGTGGACCAAGATGATTTATCTGCAGCTTTACGTGAAATCACCCAGAGCACATTTAATATGATTACAGTTGATGGGGATACGAGTACGAACGATATGGTATTGGCAATGGCAAATGGAATGGCTGAAAATAAGACTTTAACTAAGGATCATCCAGAATGGGATGTGTTTAAGCAAGGACTCAACATCATATGTGAAAGCCTCTCTAAGATGATTGCAAGGGATGGAGAGGGGGCGACTAAACTAATTGAGGTCGAAGTCCAAGGAGCTTCTACCCATGAAGCTGCTCAAAAGATTAGTAAAACGATTGTAGGTTCTAACCTTGTCAAATCTGCAGTGTTTGGGAACGATGCGAACTGGGGCAGGATTGTCAACGCTCTGGGTTATACTGGAGAGCCTATTCAACTTGAAAAACTTAATGTCTATCTAGGAAGTATAACCGTGATAGAGAATGGATCCCCAGTCCTATTTAATGAAGAAGATGCTATAACCTATTTAAACCAAGAGAATATACAAATTTTTGTAGATTTAAAACAAGGGGAGAGCCAGGCAACAGCTTGGGGATGTGACTTAACTTATGATTACGTCAAAATCAATGCGGCATATCGAACATGAAAAGGAGATTTTTATATGAAAACACTCATTATTAAATGTGGCGGTAGCATCTATGAGAAATTACCTGATTCTTTTTACGAAGATATCGTGACATTACAAAGAAGTGGTCAATGCCAACCCATTATTGTTCACGGCGGAGGTCCTTATATCACAACAGCTCTTAATAAATATGGTGTTAAAACGACCTTTCATGAAGGGCTGCGGGTAACAAGCTCTGAAGTACTTGACATTGTCGAGATGGTATTAAGTGGAACAATTAATAAACAAATTGTTGCCAATTTAAAAAAAGCAAAGGGAAATTCATTTGGCTTAAGTGGGGTTGATGGTCAACTCATTCAAGCTGCCCCCATTACAGAGGACCATCCACTTGGGTTTGTAGGTAAAGTACAGCGTGCCCAAACAGACATTGTGGAACACCTAGCTAAACAAGGATACATCCCAGTCATATCACCTCTTGGAATCGATGATAATGGACAAAAGTATAATATCAATGGTGATGTTGTAGCTGCTGCAATTGCTCAGGAACTCAATGCAAACATCTGCTTTATAAGTGATGTACCAGGTATTCAATTGGAGGAAGAAGGACTTACTTCTGTACTAAAAACAGCATCTCATCACCAAATTGAAAGCATGATTAATGAAAATAAGATCAGCGGTGGAATGCTACCAAAAGTTAATGCCGCTTTAGATAGTCTTAAATATGGGGTGTCAGAAGCCATCATACTGAATGGTTTAGATTCAAATAGTTTACTAGATTACCTTAATGGAAAAGAGGTCGGAACAAAAATCACTCTTGATAAGGAGGAATCTTCTTATGCCACATAACCAAAACATAGCTGATCATACGGTAATGACAACATACAATCGTCTTCCTGTAACACTTCTTTCAGGAAAAGGCAGTTATGTCTGGGATGAAAATGCTGATTATTTTCTAGATTATACCTCAGGCATTGCCACATGTAACCTTGGCCATGTTCCAGAACGTGTAAAAGAAAAGGTAGAGGAACAAGTAAATAAGCTATGGCATTGCTCAAATTTATATCATATCCCTACTCAAGAACATCTCGCTACTAAATTGACTGAATTAAGTTGTACAGACCAAGTCTTTTTTTGTAACAGTGGGGCAGAAGCAAATGAAGCAGCAATTAAACTGGCAAGAAGATATTCACATAAATGTAAAGAGCAGGACCCTAGTGAAATCGTGACTTTTTCTCAATCATTTCATGGTCGGACATTGGCAACGTTAACAGCAACAGGTCAGGAAAAAATCCAAGATGGTTTCGCTCCGTTACCTGGTGGCTTCCGTTATCTTCCTTACAATGATTTCGAAGCATTAAACGAAATTAACCAAGAACATACCATTGCTGTTATGCTCGAACTCATTCAAGGCGAGGGGGGAGTCATTCCAGCCAACCCAGAATGGATTCAACAATTAGCTAAGATCTGTCATGACAAAGGCATATTACTTATGGTTGATGAAGTTCAAACAGGGATCGGTCGAACTGGGACTCTATTTGCTTATGAGCAATTTGGTATTGAGCCAGACGTGATTACATTGGCTAAAGGGCTTGGTTCTGGATTTCCGGTTGGTGCTGTTCTAGCAAAAGAAAATGTTGCTAAAGCTTTCGTTCCAGGTAGCCATGCCAGTACATTTGGCGGAAATCCCCTTGCTACTACAGCAGCTTTAGCTACTCTCGAAACCATCCAAGTACAAGAGGTACTAAAGCAATGTAATGTAAACAGTTTTTATTTAAAACAACAACTCGAAGATTTAAAAGCTCAATTTCCAGAGATCATCTTTGACATTCGGGGTGAAGGGTTCCTTTTAGGAATGGAAACAAGGCATCAGGCAATCGATATTGTGAATAAAGCACGTGAACATAACGTCTTGATTCTAACAGCCGGTCAGCATGTAGTTAGAATTTTGCCTCCACTTACAACAGATAAAAATGAAATAGATTTATTTATTAACGTAATGAGAAATATTTTTAACACCTTAGAATAGGAGAGTCGTAAATGGATAAAGGATATTTACTATTAGAAGACGGAGAACTATTTGAAGGCATCTCGATTGGGGATGATGAACTCTCGACAGGAGAAGTAGTCTTTAATACTAGTATGACAGGGTATCAAGAAATTCTAACAGATCCTTCTTATGCGGGCCAAATTATGACCTTTTGCTACCCTTTAATCGGTAATTATGGTGTAAATCATTTAGATGACGAAAGCCAAAATGTGCATGTATCTGGAGTTATTATTAGCGATTTATGTAGTAAACCGAGTCACTATGCATCATTTCAAACTTTTGCAGATTACCTCAAAAATGAAGGCGTTCCGTGCTTAGCTGGTGTAGATACACGAGCGCTTGTGAAAAAAATCCGAAATAACGGAACAATGAAGGGGGTCATAACAAAAAATCCTGAGTCCTTTTCATCCTTTAATGATCACGCTCTATTCGACACTTCATTAGTACCTCAAGTATCTACAAAGGAAGTCAAAACCTATGAGGGAAACGGTCCTCATATTGCACTGATTGATTATGGATATAAGAAGTCAATTTTAAAAGCGCTACTGGAAGAAGGATGTAAAGTAACCGTTATGCCGTATTGTACAACCTATTTACAATTATGCCAGTACAATCCTAATGGAGTCTTGCTTAGTAATGGTCCTGGAGATCCAACAGCTTTATCAGAATGGCTTCCGGAAATTAAAAGCATAACAAAAAAGTATCCAACACTGGGTATTTGCCTTGGTCACCAGCTCGTTGCATTGGCTTACAGTGCGAACACAGACCAATTGCCTTTTGGTCATAGAGGAGGTAACCATCCTATTAAGGAAATTGAAACAGGGAAGGTGTGGATTACTTCGCAAAACCACGGCTATGTGGTGACCGAACAAAGTGTTGATGATGATGAGTTTATTATTACGTATAAAAATGTAAATGATCAGTCCATAGAAGGGTTAAAACATCGTATATACCCAATTGAAACCGTGCAGTTTCACCCTGAAGCCCATCCAGGACCAATCGATACCTATCAAATATTTAAGCAATTTTTACAAAAAATCAAACAAACGGGTGAGATGACATATGCCTTTGCAGAAGAATATTAATAAAGTTTTAGTGATTGGTTCAGGTCCCATCATCATTGGTCAAGCTGCTGAATTTGACTATGCAGGGACCCAAGCTTGTTTAGCATTAAAAGAAGAAAATATAGAAGTTGTCCTTATTAATAATAATCCGGCTACCATCATGACCGATGAAACAATGGCAGATAAGGTATATATGGAACCATTAACCGTATCTTCCATTGAACAAGTAATCAAAAAAGAAAATCCCGATGGAATTATTGGAACGCTCGGCGGCCAAACAGGCTTAAATCTAACAGTACAATTATATGAAAATGGGATTCTAGATCAGTATGGCGTTGATGTTCTGGGAACTCCAATTCAATCCATACAGCAGGGAGAAGACAGAGAAAAGTTTCGAAAGCTAATGCTGGATATTGAGGAACCGATCGCTGAATCGAAAATCATTCATACGTATGAAGAAGGATATGAGTTTGTTCAAAACATTGGCTTTCCAGTCATCATTCGTCCTGCCTATACCTTAGGTGGCTCGGGCGGAGGAGTAGCTGTAAATGAAGAAGAGTTAGACTCCATTTTAAAAAATGGATTACATTTAAGTCCGATCAATCAAGTGTTAATCGAAAAAAGTATTAAAGGTTGGAAGGAACTCGAGTATGAAGTTATGCGAGACTCCAATGATACATGCTTGACGGTTTGCAATATGGAAAACATAGATCCAGTCGGCGTACACACAGGGGATTCCATGGTTGTTGCCCCATCGCAGACACTTACAGATGTTCAATACCAAAAGCTTAGAACAGCTTCGGTTAAAATTATTCGGGAATTAGGAATTATCGGTGGATGTAATATTCAATTTGCGATCGACCCTGATTCTGATCAATATTGCATTATTGAAGTGAATCCAAGGGTCAGCCGATCCTCAGCACTTGCCTCAAAAGCAACGGGCTATCCGATTGCCAGTATGGCAGCAAAATGCTCAATAGGATTTCATTTAGACGAAATTCCAAATCCGATTACAGGAACAACATTCGCAGCCTTCGAACCGGCACTTGATTACGTCATTGTCAAGTTACCTCGTTTTCCTTTTGATAAATTCACGGAAGCTGACCGTGAATTAGGGACGCAGATGAAAGCTACAGGTGAGGTGATGGCCATTGATAGAACATTTGAGGGTGCCCTCTATAAGGGTTTACGGTCATTAGAGCTAAATGGAATTTCAGGGCTATACAATCCATCATTTAATAATGTTGAAGAAAGTACACTCCATTATCATTTAGAAAAGGCAACAGACATACGTTTATTTGCTATCGCTGAACTATTTAGACGTGGTACAGAAATAGAACAGGTTCAAAAGATCACACAAATGGATTTATGGTTCTTAGAAAAAATAAGAGACCTTGTAGAAATGGAAACCAAGTTATCTTATTATACTTGGGATCAAGTGCCTGATTCCTTGATTAAGCAAGTAAAACTCTTCAATATGAGTGATCATCGGATTGCTCAAATCTATGAAGTTGATGAAGAAAAGGTCAGGGAAAAAATAAGATTACTAGGTATGAAACATCGTTACAAGCTTGTCGATACTTGTTCAGCTGAATTTGAAGCGAAAACCCCATATTACTACTCAACTAAGCTTGGTGAAGATGAAGTAGAGATCAATCAGAAACCGAAAATTCTCATCGTCGGGTCTGGGCCAATACGAATTGGTCAGGGAGTAGAATTTGATTATTGTTCTGTACAGGCAACTTTCGCAGTGAAAGAGAAGGGATATGAAGCAATTGTTATCAATAATAATCCAGAAACCGTTAGCACGGATTATTCCATCGCAGACAAACTCTATTTTGAACCATTGGCTTTAGAGGATGTTTTAAATGTTGTTGAGAAAGAAAAGGTTGATGGTGTTCTTTTACAATTTGGAGGACAATCAGCTATTAATCTCGCCAACGGATTAAAGGATGCAGGGGTTCCGATATTAGGTACTTCTACTGAGGCAATTGATCAATTAGAAGATCGTAACCATTTCTATCAATTGTTAAAACAATTGAACATTCCTCATATACAAGGGGAAACTGTATATAACAGTCATGAATTACGTGAAACAGCTGAGGAATTAGGTTTCCCTATACTAGTGAGACCTTCCTATGTTATCGGTGGGCAATCGATGTACACATTCTATCATTCTCATGATTTGGAGAATTACATGAAACGTCAAATTGAAAATTCCGCGGAATCTTGGCCTCTATTAGTTGATCGGTATGTACCAGGAGCTGAATGTGAAATTGATGCTGTCTGTGACGGAAAAAATGTATATATCCCAGGAGTTTTTGAGCACATAGAGAAAGCAGGTGTGCATTCTGGAGATAGTATTACGATTTTTCCTTCCGTTTCTTATCCAGACTCTATAAAAGAAACGATTGCTGATTATACCAAGCGTATTTGCAGAGCTTTAAACATTTGCGGGTTATTAAACATACAATTTGTCATTCACGAAGATATTGTATATATCCTTGAAGTGAATCCACGTTCATCCCGTACTGTCCCGATCGTTAATAAAGTAACAGGACTGTCGTTGATAGAGGCAGCGGTAAGGGTTCAACTGGGAGATAATTTACAATCTCAAGGATTAAAGGATGGACTAATTGACCAGGCCTGCTATTATGCTGTGAAAGCTCCTGTTTTCTCAACCAGCAAATTACGACATGTTGACCAGGTTTTAGGACCGGAAATGAAATCGACAGGTGAACGTTTAGGACTTGGGGAAGATGTAGAAGATGCACTAGATAAAGCTTTATTTATGGGAGAAAAAAATCCATTACACTATTCTGAACAAAAGAATGTTATATTTGTTACCATTTCTGAACGAGAAAAAGCAGAAAGCCTAGAGCAATTGATAAGAATTAAAGAAGAAGGCTTTCAGATTATTTCTACTCCTGGTACCGCCCAATTCCTTAGCGACCATGGTATCACTGTATCTGAATCTGTAAATGATATAGCTTCTATTAAACATTGGATGTCAAATGGTCAAGTTGCTGGCGTCTTAAATATACCTAAGCAGGGACGAAACAAAGAAACATTAGGTTCTAACATAAGAGAACTTGCCATTCGCTATCAAGTACCATTATTCACAGCGATCGACACCTTTGAAGCAGCTATGAAACTATCGGAGCGTAAAAGTTTATTATCTGTAGCAACGCTTTCCGAATACAGAAGTTTGGCTGCAAATTCATCTATCCAAGAAGGAGTGAAGTAAATGAGTATCAATATTGTACAAGAGAAGAGTTCGTCTCAAATGACTAAAAAATATAAAAACTTTTTAACTCTTAATGATTTTAATAGCAAAGACATTTATGAACTGTTAGATCAAGCTATGGAAATGAAAAGACAGCAAAAGAGAGGGATTCCTCATCCTTATTTAAAGGGTAAGGTATTAGGAATGATTTTCGAGAAATCCTCCACACGAACGCGTGTATCTTTTGAAGTTGGTATGAAACAGTTAGGAGGTGATGGAATATTCTTAAATGCGAATGACCTTCAATTAGGAAGAGGCGAATCGATAGAGGATACAGCGAAGGTTCTATCCCGCTATGTAGATGGCATCATGATACGAACGTTTGAACATACAACCATTGAAGAACTTGCTCACCATGCGGATGTACCGATTATTAATGGGTTGACGGATATGCATCATCCCACTCAAGTGCTAGCTGATCTATTAACGATTTATGAGTATAAAGGAACGTTATCTAACCTTAAAATATGCTATGTTGGTGATGGTCATAATAACATGTGTCATTCATTACTTGAAGGCGCAGCATGTGTAGGTATGGATCTATCAATTGCAACACCAGAAGGTTATCAACCTGCTGAAGAAATCTTTGAAAAAACAAAGCAGAAAGCCCTAGGTAAGGGTAGCCAAATAACCTATACAAATTCACCTCAGGAAGCTGCTGAACAGGCTGATGTAATTGTAACGGACGTGTGGGCAAGCATGGGTCAAGAGGAGGAAGCGAAACAACGCTTTGAAGCATTCCGTTCTTACCAAGTTAACTCCCCTATATGTGAAGCTGCCAAAGAAGACTTTATCTTTCTTCATTGTTTACCAGCACATCGAGAAGAGGAAGTAACTTCTGAAATTATAGATGGTCCAAACTCAGTCGTATATGACGAAGCCGAAAACCGTTTGCATGCTCAAAAGGCAATATTAAAAAACTTATTGTAAGTGCTTTAGTTGATTCATAAAGGTATCTTTTAAACAGTAGTTCAGTTTTGGATGCAAAGTATAATTTGCACCCTTAATTGAACTACTATTTATGTTATTCAGTAAAAAGTCATTATTGTAGAATAGGCTTTACGATTTAACAGGTGGAGTAGGTGTTGGTTTTGCAAAGTCTCCATTATTATACGTTTCATCTATCATATTTCTTATTTCTTTGATTGATTTGCCTTCATTATACTTGTTGATAGACTCTACAGCTGTTTCTAAGCAAACCCCACATTTTGTTGCATGATCATCCCAAACGACAGAACCCGTTTTAGTATCATCATAAACAAAACAGTCATAATTGCTTTTATGATTAACGGATTCACCACAACCACAATAACATGGCATTTGTTCAACAACTTCTTTGTGGTTTACAACCGCTTCGTAAATCACACTCATTTGTTCTGGCTTTTCATCTAAGAAAGAGGGAAGCACACTTGCAGATTTAGTTTCTTCACGAATATCTCCAATAGTTGAATTACTAAAGTCCTGATTTGTATTTTCTTCCTGTTGACCACAACCAGAAGTGGCAATAGTCATAACAAGAAGACCAACTAGGAGAATTGACATCTTAAGTTTTCGTAACATCTTTCATCAATCCTTATTCATTATATTTACCACTAGCATTATATCATGAAGTTTAAGAGATGGTTTACTATAGTTTTTTACAAAGCTATGACAAAAAAAGCACTCTCCTAGAGGAGAATGCTTTTTATAAAACTAATAATACAGAACCAAATGATATTAGTAGAACTCCGATCATTTTCTTAATAGTAATTTTCTCATGTAAAAAATAAGCCGATAAAATCATGGTCCAAATATAGGTGACTGATGTAATAGGGTAAACAACCGTATAAGGAAGTAACGTTAATAAATATATATTGAGTAGTGCTCCTGACATATAAAACGTTCCACCGATACCCAGTTGCGTAATAAAGGATACATTGAATCCAAAGGGATGATCACTAGCTTTTTTAAAGAAAAAGCCTCCGAGAGAACCGAACAATGTCATAAAGATGATGAGTAATAGCTTAATGATCTCCACCCCCAATGAGAATAACTCCTATAATAATGAGTAACATCCCCAGTAAGTGTAATAGGCCTATGCTTTCGCCGACAAAAAACACCCCGAGGAAAAGAGCGAACACATACCCTAAACTAAGCAAAGGGTGGAGGACAGATAAACTTCCGAACCTAAAAGATACTATCATTAGAACAGCGCCAATGAAGTAAAAGATAAAGCCACCAATTAAATCCAAGTTAATACCAGCGCCCGAAAGTTTCCAATACATTTGACCAAGAGAGATCAGGAACGCTGCTATTGTCATCAGAATAATACCTGTACGATTTTCTTTAATGGATCTTGTAAATCTATTCATATAAAACCCTCTTGTCATCTCGCCCAATCCACATTACTGCAATTAAGAATAGGGCAAGTGGTACATTGGAGAACAAATATCTAAATTCTTGTGCAGGGAGACTAGCTGCTACAGAACCTACATTTAACAGGACAGGTAAGGCAATCAACCAGATGCTACTACTTTTACCGTGTTTCATAACGGCAGTAAATGTTAGAAATAGAATGGTTAATAAATAACTAGCTGGTCGCCATATCGTTGTTAGAAAGTTCTCTTGGCTATCCTCTAGATACTCTCGCATATCTTTCGTGAGCTTTTCATCAATTACCTTATTTTCCAAACCATATTCATTGTTCAGATAAATGTTGGTTACGTATTTCGAAGTGTAGCCAGGATCTTTCGGTTCATGCATTTGCCATACAACCGAGGTTTCTCTTAAAAACGCCTCTAGTGCTAAACCAGGATTTTGTATAACCATACCAGACCATACCTTCAGAAATGTACCAAAAGTCTCTGATATATAGACATCATCATATTCACCTGAAAATTTAAGTGGGTCAACCTTGTAAGGATGGTAATATTTTTTCCATATTTCAAGTGGCATAACTTCACTTATATATTCTTTTTGTTCTTGTGTCATATCTCCATTTTCCACAATATTGGCTATTTGTTGTGTTGGGATGCCAAGAGCTTCTTTTAGTTCAGTAGGCTCCACATTAAACGCTGAAAAGACTGGACCTGTTACAATTAGATAGATTCCTATGATTGCTATGAAATTTAACAATAGTGGTTTCCATTGTTTCCTGAATACAATAAAGAGAAAAACACCTGTGACAAGAAAAACAGGGAAACCGTTATGTCGAAAGAAGACTACAGCTAATGAAGTAATTAACAGAAGGATCAAGTTTCTCTTTTTGTCTAACCAAAGTCCTCTTGTAAAAACCATATTAAATATGAGTACACAAAACAGAAATAGAACAAAACTATATAAAATATCCTTCCAAAGGGTGATGGAGAAAATACCAAGTACTGGCCAGGCTGCAGCTACAACACTAAATAGAGCTAATGCTAGGAAAGAAACTCCTTTTTTCTCAATTGACTTCATACTGTATGCCCAAATTAAAGCCATCATAATGATTTGAAATGATGAAATAATAGCAGGTGAATCCCAAATCTGAAGTAGAGCTGTTAGTAACCAGGTATGAACAATAGGATGCCAGTTATTCCATTCATAGGAGTGCGCCTGCCCCCATTGAGCTAATGAATCTGGAGTCATTGTACCTGGGTAAAAAGCGATCAAGTAAAGAGCCCATCCAACAACAGGGATCATAAAATAAATCAAAAAACTAAACTTTAAAGAACTTCCATGGACGTTAAGTCTAAATATGATCTCCATTAAACCAAGTAACAGCCCTACATAGACAAAATATGTAATCAAATAGGTCACGATCTGCATGATTGTGGTCTCAATATGAGATTGATCAGGGGCTGTACTAATTATAATAAGTATTGGAAATACGAGAACAAATAGAAGACTCCATACGTTATGAGACACTTTAAAGATCTCAAACTGATCATACTTATTCGTGATAAGAAAGATTGATACGGCAAATAGACAAAACACAATGACACCAATAATCATAGTAAATTTATAAAAAGGCTCATAGAAAGAAATGATACCTGCTGTAGCTATGAAGCTTGCTACAGCAGATACCATTCCACGTATGAGAACATTTGAGTTACTCATCGCCTTTCCTCCTGATTCGATCATAAAGTTGATTTAGTTCAAGTTCATACTGTTTTCGGTTCGTTGCTGACATAACGTCTAAAATTAGGCCGCAAGCAAATGAAAGAACACCAAGTATCATAAATCCCGTTGCAAGTATAGCGGAAGGGACCTTTGAAACAAAACCTGTTTGAATAAACTCTGAGATAACTGGTATGCCCACTAGTAGACCGAACAAGATAAAAATCATTGTCCATAAGGAGAAAAAAACAAATGGCTTATACTCTTTGAATAAAGTAAAGATCATTTTCAGTACTTTAAATCCATCTGAAAATGTATTAAGCTTAGACTCGCTACCTTCAGGGCGATCACGATAATCGATTGGGACCTCTTGAATGAGGAATTTTTTATCCAAAGAATGAATGCTCATTTCCGTTTCAATAGCAAAGCCAGAGCTCATTACGGGCATGGACTTTACAAAGAGCTGATCGAATGCTCGATATCCCGTCATAATATCCGTAATATCACTTTTATATAAACGATTAATAAGACCTTTAACCAAGTTATTACCAAAACTATGAAAACTACGCTGGTTTTCATCATAATACGTACCGTTGCTTAGACGATCACCTATGGTCATATTGGCTTTCTTTTCCCGAACCGGTCGAATAAGATCATGAACAAATTCAGGTGGATACGTATCATCACCATCAGCCATGACATAGATGTCTGCCTCAATTTCACGGAACATAGAACGAACTACATTCCCTTTTCCTTGTCGCCATTCTTTCCTTACAATAGCTCCATGCTTTTCAGCGACTTCGGAAGTACGGTCAGAAGAATTATTGTCATAAACATAAATATCAGCATTAGGAAGTTCGGAACGGAAGTCTTCTATCACTTTCCCAATGGTTTGTTCCTCGTTATAACAAGGAAGAAGTATTGCAATTCTTTCCATAAAGCACCTCTTATTCTGCAATTTCACGGACAAAGTCTAGAATATCAGATACAGTGATAGCTTGCTATAAATAATGTATCCTTCATCTATTCTCCTTATTAGTAAGTTATACCCATTTATAAGATGAGCATGCGTTAAATTATATCAAACCTAAAAAACAAAAAATCCGTATCCCAATGAGGAACTCGGATTTTTAGCGATATTTTTATGTGTTTAATTTAAGCAGACATCTTTCTACATTCATCAGCACAAGTACGACAAATCTGAGCGCATTCCTGACAATGTTTGTCCTGGAACTTCTCACATTCAGTTGCACATTGCTCACAAATGGTCGCACATAGCGTACATAATTGCTTAGCAAACTGGCTATTTCGTGACATATATTGTGTAGCTTGAGCACAAATTTCAGCACAATCATTAAGGGTGCTAATGCAATGTAGTCGATTTTGCACATCAGATTCATTCATACATGCGTAGTAACATTCCTCACAAGCACGCACACATTTAAGACACTCTTCTATACAAGCATCCATGTTAGTTGGTGATGTTGATAATACTCCCATAATTTAACCCTCCAAAAATATTTTTGAACAAGCTTATATTGTCTAAAGGGATTGGCCTTTATTCTTATGCAGGCAAATTGTAAAATTCTTTTCACATCTATTTGCACTGATTTTGGACATTTGTTTGATAAAAATTATATGAACCATCATCGTAAATAGGAGGATAAACTATGAAAAAAACAAAGAAGAGACTCTTTTTTCGTTTAGGAATTTTAACATTGTTTGTAGCAGCTATCGTGTATATGCTCTATCAAAGTTTTACAGAGGAGGATCAGGACTTCATTAAAGCTGGTGACAAAGCACCAGATTTTGTGTTAAAAACACTCTCGGGTGAAAAAGTTCAATTAAGTGATTACCAAGGTAAGGGTGTATTTTTAAATTTTTGGGCAACTTACTGTCCTCCATGTAAAAAAGAAATGCCTTTTATGGAAAACCAATATCAACATTTTAAAGACAAAGGAGTTAAAGTATTAGCTGTAGATGTAGGAGAACCTAGAGTTACAGTTCAAGGTTTTGTAGAAGAGTATGGCTTAACCTTTCCTATACCGATGGATCAAAACAAGGACGTTCTAGATGCATATGGGGTTGGACCTATTCCCGTAACGTTCCTTATAAATAAAGAAGGAATCGTTGAAAAACGTGTAACTGCTGGTTTAACGGAACAAGATATTCGAAGGTTTATGTTGCAAATCCAACCTGAAGAATATAAAAAGGAGAACAATTAAAATGGAAGTAACTTTACTATTAGCTTTTGGAGCGGGATTGCTCTCTTTTTTATCTCCTTGCTGCCTTCCCCTTTATCCTGCTTTCCTCTCCTATATAACTGGTATGTCAGTAGATGAATTAAAGCATGGGCAGGGATTGACGCAAAAACGAGCCTTACTTCACACTTTGTTTTTCTTGGTAGGTTTTTCTGTTGTTTTTATAGCACTTGGTTTTTCGACATCATTTGTAGGTGAATTCTTTATAACAAACGATGAATTAATAAGACAATTAGGAGCTATTTTTATAACCTTTATGGGATTTGTGGTTATTGGGTTTTTTAGGCCAGAATTTCTTATGAAGGATCGTAGCATCAAATTTAAGAATCGTCCACAAGGGTATATGGGTTCAAGCCTAATAGGATTAGGTTTCGCGGCTGGATGGACACCTTGTACAGGTCCAATTCTTGCAGCTGTTATTGCAATGGGAGTATCTAATCCACAAAGTGCTATGTTCTATATGATGGCATATATTCTTGGTTTTTCTATTCCATTTTTTATTATGTCGTTCTTTATTGGGCGTATGAAATGGATAAAAAGGTACAACCGATTATTCATAAAAATCGGAGGATTTACCATGATTGTAATGGGGATTTTTTTATTCTTCGGATGGATGACTAAACTAACGTCTTTCCTATCCAATCAATTTTTTGGAGGGTTTACAGGTTTCTGATGTTGTTAATCATGAAAATGTACACAAATTAGACAAGTTTCTTGCACAGTTTTTTGATAATTGATTTGTATAATTCAGGTACCATTTAATGAAATAAGAAGGGAAGAATAAGAATGCGACAAAAAATAACTTTACTTAGTGTTCTATTAAGCGTCTTACTATTAGGGGCATGTGGTCAATCTAATCAAAGTGACCAAGAGTTTTTAACAGAATTTGATGGAAAATTAGAACATGTTCATGGAATAGGTTACATGGGGGAGAAAGGAATCGCTTTCGCATCCCACGATGGTTTAAAGTTTTATAAAGAGAAGACATGGTATGCTACAACAGATCAAAACAATGATTATATGGGATTTAATGTAGTCGATAAGGGCTTTTATACAAGTGGGCATCCTGGTAAAGGATCCAAACTTCCTAACCCTTTAGGGATTCAAAAAAGTTCCGATGATGGGAAAAACTTATCCGATGTAGCTTTCGAAGGAGACTTCGACTTTCATTCGATGGGCGTAGGTGATATCAACCATGCCATATACGTCTATAATGGTCATGGTAATACCCAATTAAGTTCTGGATTACATAAGACATTAGACGAAGGGGACTCTTGGGAACGTGTTAAAGGAGAAGGGATAAATGGGGAAATTGTAGCCATAGCCGTTCATCCAACTAACGAAAAAATGATTGCTGTAACCACTAAAAATGGAGTTTATTTATCTGAAGACGGAGGAGAGAAATTTTTACCTTTAGAAGAAAACGTAAATGGAACAGCAGTATATTTCAGTGAGAATAAACTTTGGTATGGAACATTTTATTCAAAACCTCAGCTTACGACATATGACTTAGAAGAAGAAACAAAAGAACAGATATCCCTTCCTAAGTTAGGGCAAGATGCTGTAGCTTATTTTGATAAAAAGCAGGAATCTGATGAAATGGTCATTTACACATATCAAAATCATGCTTATATTACCAAAAATAAGGGTGAAAAATGGAGTCAAATTGTCACATCAGGGAAAGTTGACTAAAAGATCTATAAAATCTGCTTAGTACTAAGCAGATTTTTGTTTATTTAATAAAGTTTATACCTTTCTGCATAGAATCTGCAAAATGGATGGGTAGGATGAAAAATATAAGCAAAGTCTTTGTTCATTTTATCTACTAGGAATAGACTTGAAAATAATCAAAATCACTATTAATGAGGGAAATAGAAATGAACAAACTTTCATTTAAATTAGGAATATTTATTTTCATATTTATGATTATTGTAGAAGCCATCCTATTTTTCTTTTTATATAAGAGCTTGGCCGATAATCGAATAGAAGAAGTAATGGATAATCTGCTATCACGTGGAAATAGTCACAGAGATGTTCTTGAGAAGCGGTTTGATAAAAGTACTTTAAATCATGTAGCTTTAATGGAGTCAGAGGCTAAGACCATTGTGGTCATAACAGATACTAAAAAAAATGTTTTGGCTAAATCAGAACCTGTAAATGAGTCATTGGATTCTATGATTCATAGCAATATTTCTGAAACAAGTCATCAAGGGTTAATCCTTCATAATGAATGGGAAGAAAATGATTATGTAGCAACTGTAAGTCCAATCCGTGTTGAAGGAAACATTGAAGGCTTTGTGTATATGTTCGCAAATACAGCCATTATTAAAGGAGTTATTAGAGAACTCTCTAATCAGTTTATGCTAGCTGGTATCATCACATTATTTCTCACTATATTCGCTATTTTCATATTAAGTCACTTTATAACCAGGCCACTAGTACGTATGAAAAGAGCTACAGAGGAGCTAATGAAAGGAAACATGAAAGTCTCCTTAGGGTATAAAAGAAGTGATGAGTTAGGTCAGCTTGCCAACTCCATCGTTATTTTAGCTGAGGATCTAGAGCGGCTGAAAGAGGAAAGAAAAGAGTTTTTGGCTAGTATTTCACACGAATTACGAACACCTATTACGTATATAAAAGGCTATGCAAATATCGCCAGTAGAGAGACTTTATCAGATCAAGAACGAGAGAGGTATTTGCGTATATTAAAAGAAGAATCAGAGCACTTAACACTTCTTATAAAAAATCTTTTTGAATTAGCTAAAATGGACCAAAACCAATTTGTTATATATAAAGAAAACGTTTATATATGTGAAATTGTACAAAAAGTAAACGAAAAGATGACTCCTCTATTTAAAGATAAACAGATATCCTTCCACATATCTTGCGATCCTGATCTGCAGGTGGATGTTGATCCAGAAAGGTTTCATCAAGTACTCATTAACTTAATTGATAATGCGATTAACCATTCTGGAAAGTTATCGGATATTCGTTTAAATGTTGAGCGCTCAAAACCAGGTTTCATTACAATTTCAATATCTGATGATGGAAATGGCATACCAAAAGAAGAGCTTCCTTTTATTTTTGAACGACTTTATAGAGTGGATAAGTCACGTTCTAGAAACCTAGGAGGTTCAGGATTAGGACTATCTATTGTAAAAGAAATCATTGAAAAGCATGGGGGGCGTGTATACGCGGAAAGTGAGTTAGAAAAAGGGACTACCATATCGATAGAATTACAAGAGGATGGAGATATATGACCAATAACATTTTATTAGTAGATGATGAACAACGTATGCTTGATTTACTCGATCTTTATCTTTCCCCACAGGGCTATAATTGTAAAAAAGCAATCTCAGGAACTGAAGCCATTAAACTCGTTGAGGAAGAATCTTTTGACCTTATTTTACTTGATATCATGATGCCTCAATTTGATGGTTGGAAAACGTGTAAGGAGATCAGAGAAATTTCTGAGGTTCCTATAATCATGGTTACTGCTCGTGATCAAAAGACAGATATTGTTAGAGGGTTGAAAATAGGAGCGGATGATTATATAACAAAACCATTTGATGAGGATGAATTATTGGCAAGAGTTCAGGCATTGCTCAGAAGAACCACAAACCAAAATATCATCGAAATTAATGAACTTGTATGGGATGGGGAAAAGTATAAACTCCATTATAGGAACCAAAACATTACACTCACTCCTAAAGAATTTACAATGCTTGGTCATCTTATGAAAAATCCAGAACGCGTTTTCAGCCGTGAACAGCTTATCGATCTTGTATGGGGGTTTAATTCGGATATTGATGGACGAACAGTAGATTCTCATGTAAGAAACATAAGAGAAAAAGTCCGACAGAGTGGTTTTCCTATTGACCATTTTTTTAAAACTGTCTGGGGAGTGGGCTATAAATGGATGAATGGAGAGTAATAATTCAAAAAAGTAAACGATTAAGGTAGATATGTTTTTAAAATACCCATACAGGTAAATGGTATATGTAGGAGGTGAGTTAAATGATGAATGGAAATGGAATGGGATTCTTCGGGGGTATGGGATTCACATGGATCCTAATCATTGGCATCCTGATAATTATCGTAGCTATATTCATTAACAAACAATCCAATAATAATGGTCAAAACAATCAGAACAATAACTCCCTTGATACTCTAAAGGAACGATTAGCTAGAGGAGAAATCACTGAAGCAGAATACGATCGACTTAAACAAAAATTAGATGAAAAATAAATTGAACAAATAGAGGAGGTAACGCTTATGGCTCATGAACATAACCATGAACATGAACACGAACATCATGAAAGTGGCCATGACCATCATAACCATGATCATGGTGACATGGTAGAAGATTTCAAAAAACGTTTTTATATCTCATTAGTTGCTACCATTCCGATTTTAATATTATCTCCTATGATTCAAGATTTCCTTGGATTTGAATGGACCTTTCCATTTGATAAATATGTATTATTTGCACTAGCTTCATTCGTATTTTTCTATGGTGGATTACCTTTCTTATCTGGAGCAAAAGATGAGCTAAAACAAAAAAATCCGGGTATGATGACGCTCATTGGATTAGCCATTGTGGTCGCATATGTTTATAGTTCAATGGTTGTCTTTGGACTTCAAGGCCGCAACTTTTTCTGGGAACTCGCAACATTAGTTGACATTATGTTACTCGGTCACTGGATTGAAATGAAGTCCGTGATGGGTGCATCAAATGCACTTGAAGAATTAGTTAAGCTAATGCCTAATGAAGCTCACAAAGTTGATAAAGATGGAAATGTAGAAGATGTTGCTGTATCAGACCTTACAGAAGGTGACCACATTCTTGTTAAGCCAGGTGAAAAAGTTCCTGTTGACGGAGATATTATTGATGGGAAAACAACAATAGATGAGTCAATGTTAACCGGTGAATCTGTGCCTGTAGAAAAAGGTGAGGGTGATGAAGCAATAGGTGGCTCCGTAAACCAAGAAGGTTCTATCACGATCTCCGTTCAAAAAACTGGAGATGATACGTACCTTTCACAAGTAATTGGTTTAGTTAAGGAAGCTCAGGAATCTAAATCCAAAACACAAGATATATCAAACCGAGCAGCTAAGTGGTTATTTTATCTAGCCTTAGGAAGCGGTATTCTTACCTTTATTATATGGCTAGCACTGGGACACCCTATTGATGTTGCTATGGAACGTATGGTAACGGTTATGGTAATCACATGTCCACACGCATTAGGTCTTGCAGCTCCTCTTGTAGTAGCCGTTTCAACGTCTCTATCTGCTAAAAATGGGCTACTTATTCGTAATAGAGCGAACTTTGAAGGAGCTCGACAACTAAATGCAGTCGTTTTTGATAAGACCGGGACACTAACCAAAGGAGAATTTGGAGTTACAAACATTATTCCTGAAGAAAACCACCAAGAACAGGACGTCCTGAAATGGGCAGCGTCACTGGAACAAAAATCTGAACACCCTTTAGCACAAGGGATTCTTAATAAAGCTGAAGAAGATAATCTTTCATTAGAAGATAATGATGAGTTCGAATCTATGACAGGTAAAGGACTCCGTGGAACAGTAAACGGTAAAGAAGTAAAAGTCGTTAGCCCTGGCTTTATGAACGAGCAAAATTATTCATTTAATCAAGAGAAATACAACAGTCTATCTGAAGAAGGCAAAACTGTTGTATTCGTATTAGTGGAACAAGAACTAATTGGCATGATCGCGTTAGCTGATATGGTAAGAGAAGATGCTAAAGAAGCCATTTCCTCTTTAAAGGAAAGAGGCATCCATTCCATCATGCTTACAGGTGATAGTAAGAAAGTGGCGAACTGGGTAGCAGAACAGTTAGGAATCGATGAGGTATATGCTGAAGTCCTTCCAGATGAAAAAGCAGATCAAGTAAAGAAAATTAAAGAAAAAGGTTGGAATGTAGCGATGACTGGTGATGGTGTAAATGATGCTCCAGCACTTGCTACAGCTGATCTAGGAATTGCGATCGGAACCGGAACAGACGTAGCTATGGAATCTGCTGATATTGTATTAGTGAAGAGTAACCCTAAAGATGTAGTACAGATTATGAGATTATCGAAGAAAACGTATAACAAGATGATTCAAAACCTTTGGTGGGCAGCTGGATACAATATTGTTGCTATTCCATTAGCAGCGGGAATACTAGCACCAATTGGTATTATTCTAAGCCCTGCTGTTGGAGCGATTTTAATGAGTTTAAGTACGGTAGTTGTTGCCATTAATGCAAAATTGTTAAAAGCCTAGATGTTGATTAAAATAAATCTCCAGGGAATCATAAACTTCCTTGGAGATTTTGCATTTTTTTGCACACGAATTGCACAGCTAGTGGATATAGAATAGACGTAAATGAAAATGGTGAGGGGAAACGATAATGAGAAAGCTATCAATTATTCTATTTATAATTGGCATAGGTTTTGTAAGCACTTGGGGGGTACTAAATTTCTGGCCTTCAGATAGTGCAAAACAAGCTCTCAAACAAAATAAAGGAAAGAGCATTTTAGATTTCAATGTAGAAGCTAAAGAAAATCAGCCAGTAAAAACCTTTAATGTTACAGCAAAACAGACTGAGTGGAAAATCAACAACCAAACATCAACAAATGCCTGGACTTATAATGGAACCGTACCTGGCAAAGAGATTCGTGTTCAAGAAGGGGACTTTGTAAAAATACATTTGAAGAATAAGCTAGATGTCCCAGTAACCATACATTGGCATGGTGTTATACTTCCAAACAAAATGGATGGCGTTCCTGATGTAACGCAAGAAGCTGTACAACCTGGAGAAAGTTTTACTTATGAATTTTCTGCTGATGACGCAGGGACTTATTGGTATCACTCACATCAACATAGCTCCAAGCAAGTAGATAAAGGATTATATGGTGCCTTTATCGTTGAGTCAAAAGAAAAGACGTACACAAAAGACCATACTCTTATTCTTGATGAGTGGGCAGTGAACCAAGAAAAACAAAGCTTTTCAAATATGAGAAGTATGATGATGGGAGGGATGTCAGGCAATGGAGAGGCAGATACAGAGGCAATGTATGACACCTTCACGATAAACGGAAAAAATGGAGATTCAATCCAACCGATCCAACTTAAAAAAGGGGAAAAAGCAAGGCTGAGATTTGTTAATGCGGGATACCAGGTTCACACAATACGATTTCCAAAAGAAAGTATGAAGGTATTAGCAGTTGATGGAGAAAGTGTTCAAACTCAAACCAATCAATCTAGTAATCTGTTAGAAATTGCCCCGGGAGAAAGAATCGATGTTGAATACGTTCAAACCAACCAAACAACTTCTCTTATTCGAGATATGACAAGCGATGAATCTGAACAATCTATATCTATTCCATTTCAAACTGGACAAAGTAATTCTAAAAATCAAAACTCTCATGAAACTCAAGCTTCTAGTAATACAGTTAATGGGACTACTTTTTCAAGTGAAAACTTGATATTCAATCAAACACCTAAAAATGTCGATGTCTCTTATGAAATGAAATTAGATATGGGAATGAATATGGGAGAAGGAATGGTTTTTCAGATTAATAATGATACATTTCCTGATACCAATCCAATCGATGTTGCTAAAGGAGATCTGGTTAAAGTGCGTTTAACCAACCAAGGTATGTTAAATCATCCTATGCATTTGCATGGTCATCGTTTTCAAGTTGTCAAAAAAATGGGAATAAAACAACTCCTGTAGTTAAGGATCTAATAAATGTGAAACCAGGCGAAACATACGAAATTTATTTTAAAGCAGATAATCAAGGAGAATGGCTCTTCCATTGTCATGATAATAACCATGCTGATAGAGGCATGATAACCCTCGTAAACTATAAAGGAGTTTATAGTCCTTTTTAAGGCTAACCCCTCGTATGTGTTTTTTAAACACATACGAGGGGTTTTTAGTGTTTTATATGTAAATTGCACAAAATCTTCATAAGAATAATGTATAGTAAAAGAGTACTTACATTATCAAAATGAAAGGATCAGAGCTATGTATGAATTTTTCAGTAGAATAAGTGGATATATAAGTGAACCCTTAATTGAAATTGCTTATGGTTCAGAAGGAATCCCTTTTCTTTCTGCATTGATTTTAGGGTTAGTTGGAGCTGTAGCGCCATGTCAATTTACAGGGAACTTAGGAGCGATCACAATCTATGGGAATCAATCATTGCAAGAGAAAGTAGCATGGAAAGAGGTTCTTTTTTTTATTCTTGGAAAAATTGTTGTATTTTCCGGATTGGGTTTAATTGTGTGGATTTTAGGTCAAGAATTTCAAGGGACTTTAACTACTTATTTCTTTCCATGGGTTCGTAAATTAATTGGTCCCATGTTAGTATTCATTGGCTTATTTATGCTAGGAGTTTGGAAGATGAGGTGGACGCTTACATTGGGAAAGATTCCAGACCGATTAAAGAAGGGGAAATTAGGAGCATTTTTTATAGGAGTAAGCTTCTCTCTAGGATTCTGTCCAACGATGTTTATTTTATTTTTTGTATCCCTAATGCCCATAGTTCTTTCTACACCATATGGAGCGATTTTACCAAGTATATTCGCAATTGGAACATCTCTTCCCCTAATTATTGTAGTATTTTTAATTTGGTATTTTGAAGTAGATGGTAGTTTTATGAAAAAGAACGGGAGGAAAGTGGGCTTGTATGTACAACGGGGAGCAGGTCTATTAATGATTGTATTAGGGATACTAGATACTTTTACATACTGGACTTACCTATAAAAAGAGCTCCTAACCAGGAGCCCTTTTACGATAACTATGCTTGTTGTTACATTTCTGCCATTATAGCTTCCTTCACATGCCACCAACTGGCTGGATAACGTAGCAGAATGATGCTGTAACTATACTGTTACTCATAATGTTATTTTTTATGCATATGAGTAAAGTTTGCACTCTGCTCAGAGCCATTTGTTCCATGCATAGAATTGTACATGTCCTTTATTTCTTTATTCGTTATCTGAGGGTGGATTTGATTCATAATTTTTTTGACTTGACCATAATTAATAGGTCCATTGATGTCTTGCATTATTTGATGATGTGTCTGCATTGAATCCATCCTCATCTGGGTTTGAGGTGACATGTTGTCTGCATTGTTACTAAGACTTTGTGCATATACACCAGTAACTCCATTAGAGATAATTAATCCTAATGCTAATGAGCTTACAATAATTTTTTTCATATGAACCACTCCTTTATTTTTTATACTTCTATCATATCCGTGAAATATCAAGATTCAGTGCAAAATGTAGGAAGATTTAATGAAAACTATATTTAACTTAAACTGAAGACTTATTCTTGGATGTTTTCATTTTTATATTTATCATTGGAGGAAATGGAGTTCTCCTGTAGGAGGTCAATTTATGAAAGAAAAACAGAATGTCATTAAGAAAAGATACAATCGCATCTCCGCTATTTATGATGTCATGGACAAAATGATTAAAAAAGAGTGGAGAGAAGATTTATTAAACAATTTGGAAGGTGAAGTACTCGAAGTGGGTGTTGGTACAGGAGCTAATCTACCTTTTTATCCTGAACAAGTAAATGTAACAGGGATAGATTTTAGTGAAGGAATGTTGAAGAAAGCAAGGGAGAAAGCCAATAAAGTGGGTCAACGTGCATCAGTAGATTTGCTTGAAATGGATGCACAACAACTAGCGTTTGATGATGATACCTTTGACTTTATCGTTTCAACTTGTGTTTACTGTTCTGTTCCTGATCCTCTGAAAGGGTTAAAAGAAATGCGTCGTGTTTGTAAGCCGAATGGTAGAATTGTGATGCTTGAACACATGAGGAGTGAAAATCCATTCATAGGAAAAACCATGGATTTGTTAAATCCTTTCATAGTTAGGTTATGGGGAGCCAATATTAACCGAAAAACACTCGATAACATTCATAAAGCAGGTCTTGTAATTGAGGAAAATGAACAGTTAATTGGAACGATTATGAGAAAGCTCATATTAAAACCCTAATTCAGAAAAACAAACTAGTTACATAAAATAAAATGTAACTATGAAGATGTTATTTTATCTGCTTAGATAATGTGTCCGGATTTCAAATTATATGAAAAGTAAGATGAAAGTTCTTTCTCATTATATCACTTTAGCGAGACAAAAATATGCTTTCTATGTTATCGTGAGAATAGTTTTAGAATAATGGGAGGATTTACAGCATGTTTAAAAATAAAAAAAGTATAACTATCATCGGGATTGCTCTCCTTGCCGTATTGCTAACAGCTTGTAGTAATTCAAATAGCAATGCATCTAATGATAACCAAGAACCAAAAGAAGAAACGAAACAAGAGGACGCAGAGAAAGATGAAGCTACATCTAATGATTCTGATAAAAGTAATGAAGATAAAGAAACAAAAAAGGAATCTAAAGACGGTGTTATAGAAATTTCTGCATTTGAAATGGGCTATGATCCAGACTCTATCACTTTAAAAAAAGGAAAAGAATATGAACTGGAACTTACGAATGATGGGTCTGTATTTCATGATTTAACTTCAAGTGATTTAAAAGCAAAAATTACATTTAAAGGTGAGATGCCAGATCATCCAGAAAATGTATCCTTCATTGAAAATATCTTTGGCGTAAATAAAGTACACGCTGAAGGGGGTCATGATGATGGTCATAGTGACGACCAACAAGATGGCGATAGTCATGGAGATGGTCATGGCCATAGTGAACAAACTCTTCATATGAATGCCAAAAAAGGACAAACGGTTCGCGTTAAATTCATTCCTAAAGAAGTTGGAGAGTATGAATTCTTTTGTAGCATACCAGGCCATAAAGAAGCTGGAATGGTAGGGAAAATAAAAGTAGTAGAATAACTCATAAAAAAGAGTTCACTGATAGTCAGTGAGCTCTTTTTTATGAGTTATTCATTCTTTTCTAATTTATGAAGAAATTGCACAAAATCTGCACATTTTATGGTAACACATTATATGTAAATAATATTATGAAGATTTAAGGAGTGTTTTTTAATGTCACATGAAAAGTATCAAGAAGCAATCAAAGCATTACATGAGTGTATGGAAGCATGTAACCATTGTTATGATTCATGCCTTCAGGAAGAAGATATGAACTCTATGAGAGACTGCATTCGATTAGATCGCGAATGTGCAGACATCTGTGCTTACCTAGAACAAGCTCTTGTTCGAGGTACACCATTCGCTTCTGAATTGGCTCAGGTTTGTGCAACGATTTGCGAAAAGTGCGGTGAAGAATGTAAAAAGCACGACCATAAACATTGCCAAGAATGTGCAGATGCTTGCTTCAAATGTGCAGATGCTTGCAAGAAAATCGCTTAATATTTTGAAATAATAAAAGGTCACGGAAATCCGTGACCTTTTTTAATAGTTAAATTAATTTTCATCTCTCCAATATTCATATGCATGGACAGCATTACCATGATAAGAGCTTGAATCACTTAATTGATCTCGAACCTTATCAAGTTCCTCTTCCATAACTTGTTTCCCTTCTTCATGGAAGGTAATTTGAGGAGCATTTTTATTTTCTTTCACTTCAACAGAAATGGTGAGCTCTTTGTTTAGCTCTTCTGCATACTCCAATTCTTTTTTAGCTACATCAACGATACCATTCGAACCTTCTGCTGCATCTCTGAACGCCATTACAGTTGTATGGTCTAATGTATCGATAAACCACTTACTAAAGGATGTATCAGGTTGACCAGGTGTTTGATGTTTATCAAGCCAAAAGGCTAGGTCAGCACTTGTTTCAAGGTCAGAATTCTTTTTGACTTCACTTACAAACAATTCAATATTGTTTTTCCACGTAGATAATACATTGTTACTATCTCCATCCCAGTTTTTCAGAACGTATGGCTCTATATCTAAATGGATGCCATCAAATTGCTGTCTAGGTGGAACAACTTTGTTATAGCTTGTGACATAATCCGTGAACATCTTAAGACGTTTTTCACCTTTTTCAAGTGCCCAGTTCGGATGACCACCCATTGCATGAACTTCAATACCTGCTTCGTGAGCCTTTTCTACAAAATCGCTATAAACCGAATAATCCTGTGTACGATCTAAGCGAGCGTATATTAGGTTAATATCTTTTTCCTTAGCAAACTGAAGGATTTTATCGGGTTCATTAATAGCATTTTCTGCATGCCATATGTAAGTTCCTCGAATATTCTCATTGTCAACTTCCTCAAAGTTTGGGTCTGGCTGTGCATTTGATAAGTATTTTTTAAACTTATCATCCATAGCACGAGCTAGAAAGATAGAAAACTGAGCACGTGTTGTTGACTCATTTGGTCGAAAAGTGCCATCAGGAAACCCAATAGATATTCGGTTTGAAGCAACCTCACTTACATATTTACGATGATCATTTACATCTTTAAATTCCTTAGAAATCGGTTCATTTTCAAGGTCATAAGCTCTTGTTAGAGTTGCTGCCATCTCAATCCTGCTAATATCTCGATCTGGTTCAAAGTTGCCTTCATCAGTCCCTTGAAAAATACCTGCTTCTACTACTGCTGCAACATATTCATAGTGGGGATGATCCTTAGGGATATCTTTCAAACCAGGGTCTGGGACATTATCTGTAGATAGCCCTAACTCTCTCGTTAACATGATCGCTGCTTCCATACGACTCACATTTTCTCCCGGTTCAAAAGATCCATCAGGATAGCCATTAATGATATTTTGGTTCGATAAATAATTGATTTCCTCATATCCGGTAATGTCCTTAGATACATCCGGATAATTCGTTTCACCATGAACGTTTGAACCATTCCAGCTTGATGCCAGAAGGAGACCTGTTAGAAAACTGGTGCTTAACGTTTTAGTAACTCTGTTCAACACTATTCCTCCTCACAAAATGTAGCCATGTCTCTGTACAAATTATGTAGTCTTAATTTGCTCGGCTAGTTAGAAGTTTCGAAATCATTTTTAATTATGGTGGGGTTGAAAGAGAATACATTTTTTTGAAGAAAGAAAGACTGGCATAAATTAATTCTTATACCAGTCTTAAATGGTTGTTATTCAGAAGCAGAATAACATTCAAATCCATTGTTCTCTAATAATACTTTTCCTATCTCAAGTTCTTGATCATTTCTAAATGATAAACACAAGACGCCGAACATATCTTCTCTTGTTTCAATAATACGAATATTTGTTAAGTTAATATCGTCCTTAGCAAGAATGGCTGTTACAGTAGCGATAGCCCCTGGATGGTCTTCAACATCTATATATAGATCATAAAAGGCAGGGAGAGCTCCTTTCTTTTTCTCAGGAAGACCATCCCGATATCTCTTGGCATCATCAAAAAAGGTATAGATCTTTTCCTTTGAAGACTCTTCAATTAGCGCTTTAATTGAGGACATTTCGTTAATCCATTCATCCATTATTTGAATTAATATTTCACGATTGTGAAGCGTGATATCACGCCACATGATTGGGTTAGAGGAAGCAATACGTGTGATATCACGAAAACCTCCAGCAGCTAATCTTTTCACATCAATATCTTCGCGTTCTCTCTTCTGTAAAAGCTGTACCAAACTTGAGGCGATAATGTGTGGGAAATGACTAATGACTCCAACAATCTCATCATGTTCATGTGGAGACATTTCTATAAAATTTGCATTTGTACCATTTAACCAGAATCTTAAATTTTTAACATCGTTATCGGATACCTGTTCACCCTTTGTAAGGATATAGAAGGCATTCTCAAATAAGTGAGCCTTAGATGCTGAAACTCCACTTTTGTGAGATCCCGCCATAGGGTGTCCTCCTATAAATGCAACACCTTTATGAAAGAAGTGATGGGCATTCTCCATAATTTTTTCCTTCGTACTTCCTACATCAGTAATGATAGCCCCTTCTTTTAGGTCACAAGTAAGTAGCTGATTCAAAATATATTCTGTTTGTAAGACAGGTGTTGCGACAATGATTAAATCTGCGTCTACAACAGCTTTGCTAATATTTAGTTCATATTCATCAATTACTAATAAAGACTGGGCCAATTTGAGTTGTTCTTCATTAATATCACAACCGACAACCTTTGATTGATGTTCTTTTTTGATAGCTAGAGATATTGATCCACCAATTAACCCCAGTCCAATTACAACAACCTTTTGACTCATTTTAGAAAAACTCCTTTAACATCCTTGTTACATAAAATTACCGCTGATATACTAAAAAATTAAAAATTAGTGCAAAAAATTCTGATAACATCTTGATTTTACACTTTGATGCTTTTATGCTTTTATGTAATAAATATAAATATATCATGTGTATTTATCATTTAATAGTCATTTTTTCACTATGTTTTTGAGTTTAATTTAATTTGAAATGAAAAAGTACAAAACAAAACCAAGGAGGATTACCCATGTCTAGAAATGAACTGCCAGATTTACGCGAAGAAGTAGATGAAATCAACTTGCAAATCTTATCTTTACTCAATAAACGAGCTGAGATTGTTCAAGAAATAGGTGAACAAAAGAAAAAAGGGGTAGGTGTTAACCGATATGATCCAGTTCGGGAACGTGAATCCCTGGATTTACTGATGAAGCATCATGAAGGTCCTTTTGAGGCTTCAACCATTCAACACATTTTCAAAGAAATCTTCAAAGCAAGTCTAGAACTACAAGAAGATGATAACCGTAAAGCACTACTCGTTTCACGAAAGGCACAGCCTGATAATACGTTAGTAGATGTTAACGGTGTAAAAGTTGGAGATGGAGATCAACGCTTTATTATGGGTCCTTGCGCGGTTGAGAGTTACGAGCAGGTTAAAGAGGTTGCATTATCTCTAAAATCTCAAGGTCTTACGATGCTACGTGGAGGAGCATTTAAGCCTCGTTCATCTCCATATGATTTCCAAGGCCTAGGTGAAGAAGGATTAAAAATCTTAAGAGATGTGGCAGATGAAACGGGTATGTCTGTGGTAAGTGAGATCCTCACTCCTCAGGATGTAGAGAAAGCTTTAGATTACGTTGATGTAATCCAAATAGGTGCCCGTAACATGCAAAACTTCGAATTACTCAAAGCTGTTGGAAGAGTCAACAAACCAGTGTTATTGAAACGTGGTATGTCTGCAACAATTGATGAATTTATCAACGCTGCTGAGTACATCATGTCTCAAGGTAACGACCAAATCATGTTATGTGAGCGTGGTATCCGAACTTATGAAAAAGCAACAAGAAATACGTTAGACATTTCTGCTGTGCCAATTCTGAAGAAAGAAACACACTTACCAGTAGTTGTTGATGTTACACACTCTACTGGCAGAAAAGATTTACTTGTCCCAACTGCGAAAGCTGCATTAGCAATTGGAGCAGATGCAATCATGGCAGAAGTACACCCAGATCCAGCAGTAGCATTATCAGATTCAGCTCAACAAATGAATATCCCTGAGTCACAGGAATTCTTAAAAGAACTAAATTCATCCCTAAATCTTGCTGAAAGTGTAGTATAAAATTTAAAAAGAAGGGGGGAGTTTAAAAACTCCCCCTTTAACACCAATTTAAATAATTAATCGGTATAAAACACTTAGGATTTGGAGAGAAAAACATTGTCAAAGATAGGTTATTTAGGACCAAAAGGAACTTTTACTAACATAGCTGTAAGTCAAGCGTTTCCTAATGATGAACTAGAACCATTCAGCACAATACCTTCATGTATGGATGCTGTAAAAAATGATGAAATAAGTTTTGCAGTTCTTCCTTGGGAAAATGCTATTGAGGGCTCTGTTAACTTAACCATTGATTATTTAGTAAACCAAAAGCTAACGATCGTTGGAGAAATCATTGTACCTATAAGACAGCATTTAATGGTACATCCCCAAAATAACGATTGTTGGGAAAGCTTTGAGGCTGTTCACTCTCATTCTCATGCTATTTCACAGTGTCATCAATATTTATATAAGCATTTACCTCATGTCGAATTCTCTTATAAATCATCGACAAGCGCCGCAGCAAAACATGTAAAAGAGAACCCTGAACAAAAAATAGCAGCAATAGGAAATGAACTTGCTGCCTCCGAATATGGTTTAGATATTATTAAGCATGATATTCATGACTTTGATAATAATCATACTCGTTTTGTTATCTTGAGTAAGCAAGCAACTGATTTAGAAGTAAATAATTCCAATTATTTAGGTGATCGCACGACTTTAATGATTACATTGCCTACAGATCACTATGGTGCACTTCATCAAGTTTTATCTGCTTTTGCTTGGAGGAAACTAAACTTATCAAAAATAGAATCTCGCCCTATGAAAACAGGGCTAGGCAATTATTTCTTTATAATCGATGTAGAACTGAAATTCGATCAAGTTTTAATTCCTGGAGCTATCACAGAAATAGAGGCACTTGGCTGCAATGTGACCTTATTAGGAAGTTATCCCTACTTCGGTAAGTAAGCATAAATAAAACTTATATTAAGATCTGTCAAAAATAAGTACCGATTAGAGGTACTTATTTTTATATGAAAGAAAATACAGGTATAATGGATTTGTTTATTAATTAAATATGAACTATTAGTAAAAAGGTTGCACCACTTTGCCCCTTTAGATATGATGAAAAGTGGTTATTGAAAATGAAATAACTATAATAACTTCTATAAAATGTACATCTAGAAGTAGGATGAATGATTAAAGGGAAAATCCTTATTTGTTCTTCCCTATACATACATTTCTAAAATTAAATAAACAGACAAAATTCATAAAGGGTGTTTCAAAATGAATGTAGAAACGAATCATGTACAATCAAAGAAGATATTCGTCTTAGGAGGAGATGGTTTTTGTGGATGGCCTACAAGTCTACATCTATCTAATCTTGGGCATGAAGTGACGATCCTTGATAATCTATCTCGACGTAATATTGACAATGAACTAGAAGCAGAATCGTTAACACCTATTCAACCGATGGGTACAAGGTTAAATGTATGGGAAGAAATTTCTGGAAACAAGATTGATTTTCTTAATATTGACTTGGCTGATGAGTATGATCAATTTTTAGATGCCATTAATGAACAGCAACCAGATGTAATTGTTCATTTTGCTGAGCAACGTTCTGCTCCTTACTCAATGAAATCTCCAAAACATAAACGATATACAGTAAATAACAATATGAATGCTACTCATAACGTACTTTGTGCAATCGCGGATTCAGGATTAGATATCCACCTGGTTCACTTAGGTACTATGGGTGTTTATGGTTATGGTACAGCTGGAATGAAAATCCCTGAGGGTTACCTTGATATTGAAGTGAAAACGGAGACAGGAGAACGAGTAGAACAACAAATCCTTTATCCGACGAACCCTGGTTCTATTTATCACATGACAAAAACACAAGACCAATTACTATTCCATTATTACAATAAAAATGATAGCCTGCGCATTACAGACCTTCACCAAGGTATCGTGTGGGGGACCAATACGAAAGAAACAAAAATGGATGAACGATTAATTAATCGTTTCGATTACGACGGAGACTACGGTACTGTCTTAAATCGTTTCTTAATGCAGGCTGCTGTAGGTTATCCGATTACTGTACATGGTACTGGTGGACAAACACGTGCGTTTATCCATATCCAGGACACAGTGCGTTGCATTCAGTTAGCCATTGAGAATGCTCCGGGACGTGACGAAAGAGTAATGATCTTCAACCAGATGACAGAAACACACCGTGTGAATGACTTAGCTAAGTTAGTTAGTGAACTGACTGGTGGAGAGATCGCATATGTATCAAATCCTCGTAAAGAGGCTGCTGAGAATGATCTTCATGTTAAGAATGACTTATTCTTATCAAAAGGATTAAATCCAACGACACTAAGCACAGGCTTATTACAAGAAGTAACGGAAATTGCTGAAAAGTATGCGCATCGTGCTGATCATTCTAAGATCCCTGCTAAGAGTACATGGACAAAGGAACAACAGCCAGGTATTCCTGAGGGAGAAGAAGAGGATTTAGTTAATTAATTTCAAATAGAAGAGTATATCAAAACTCACTTGTTTAGTTGCAAGTGAGTTTTTTTATGAAGGAATATCAATTATTTTGAAGAATAGGGATATTAGGGAATTTTTATTTAGGAGGAAGAGGCATGGTAAAAGAGAAGATGGTGTCATTAGCTGTTAATGGGGGCATTCAATATGGTGGTTCTAAATTGACTGGAAAACAATTAATTGTATTAGGTAAACACCTTGATGAAGATCAGGAAGTTGAGCTCACCACTTTTCAATCCATATATATTAAGGTTCCTGAATCAAAAGTAGATCCTGTTCAAAAAGAACTACAAGAGGTTGGTTTTTCTGTCTACAAAAATGGACCTTATGTAAAAAATTTAAGGACCTGCAGCTTTTGTAAAGGAGAAGAAAAAGAGGGAATGCCAATTGCGATTGAATTGAATAAGCGCATTGCAGGTAAAGAAGTTCCATTCCCTCTACGACCATCTTATACAGGTTGTCCAAACGCTTGCGGTGAACCTTTAGTAAATGACATCGGGGTTTTAAAGCGTGGAGAAACATATGAAGTGTATATAGGAGGTCAAGCGACAGGTACAGATGCGAAAGCTGGGATGTTATTTGAGGAAGGCATGACTCCAGAACAACTATATACTTGCGTTGATCGTATTATAGAAGTGTACAAAGAGAACGGAAAGAAAAGAGAAAAATTCTCTAAATTTATCAATAGATATGGTTTCGATTCAGTAAAAAGAGATGTATGTATCATTGAAGAATGATATAAATCTTTAATTTAACTGATTTTAGAAGGGAGCTTAGTAAACTAAGCTTCTTTTTGTATGTGAGAGAAAATTTATCTTTATCTTTATTTTTAAATAAATAAGCTAATAATTGGATAAATAGAACATTCGTTCGTATAATGGAGATATATCAATAACTTTTAAAGCTTTTGTCTTAAAACTACTTACAAGGAGGGTAGATTATGCCGCGAAACCAAGGGATGACAGATGAAAAGATAATTGAGATCTATAAAAGTGGGATTTCATACAAAGAAATGGAACGGATAATTGGACTTACAAGTAACGCAATTTTAAATGTAGTCTACAAACATGGTGAAAAAGCAAATCATAAACAATATGCTGGCCAGCCAAGGAAGCATAAAGTGAACGAAGATTTCTTTAAAACCTGGACTCATGAAATGGCATGGGTATTAGGATTATTCATTACTGATGGCTGTGTTACGCGCTATAACAGCATCTCATTTGCACAAAAGGACGAAAGAATCTTGCGGTTAATAGCAAAGTATATGGATGCAGATTATGTTATTTCACCACCTGTATCAACTCGAAATACTACATCATTAATTTTAAACTCAAAAGAAATAAAAAAAGATCTCGAAGTTCTTGGTGTTGTTGCTAATAAATCTTTAACCATTGGATTCCCAAAGGTTCCAGAACGTTATTTACCATCATTTATTAGAGGAGTAATAGATGGTGATGGATGGGTTCAGAAAACCGGTTATGTAATGAACATCACTACAGGAAGTTCCTTTTTTGCAGATGGATTATTAAATGTCTTTAAAACATGGGGATTACGCTCTGAAATCACAATCGAAGAAAGTAAAAATGGTAATAAAATGTTTCGCGTTTGGGTAAAAGGGAAGTCAACACTACCACAGCTTGCAAATATTATATATAATAATGCTACAGAAAATTATGTCATATATAAGAGAGATAGAATGACTATCCATTCTGAAAGTTAAAGAATAATAAGGAGTGATTATTATGTGGAAATCAATAAATGGTCAGTTAATACACACGACAGATATTTCTAGAGTGAAATTTAGAACAAATCTTAGCAAGTCTATTATTGAACATTTAAAAGATATATCAAACGATAATGATACATATGTTAACTATTTAATCGAAACAGGCTTAGAAGAAGTTTTATCACATGGGATTATAAATTTTAGTAAAGAATCTCGTCCAAAGGATCGAGTTCAATATAAAACTACTTACGATAAAGAATTATTAGAAGAGGTAAAACAGTTTGCAAAGAAGCATAATTTAGGTGCAAATGATGTAATTGAATACAGTGTACAGTTTATTGATATTGAAAAAAGTAAGAAGAGAGATTATCAACACAGGATAGAAAAGGAGTGAAATTTGAATAAGTTATAACGCCCCGAACATAATATATATTATCAGAAGTAAAAGAAAAATAATAATTCTTTTCTCAAAAACCATGTATACTTAAGATAGTGAGATATAAAATAAAATAATATATAAGCAAAACTAATTAAATTAGTGTATCTAAGTTTTCAATACTAACCGAAGTTTTTAAACCGCATTTTATTATGATTTGATTTTAAGTAAAATAAATTTAATTTAATAATTTCATTTGCTGGATTATATTTAATACACATTCTAAGAATTCACTACGATCAATACCATATTTTGAACATCTGCTATATATTATTGATAAAAACTGTGTATTTAAGGGTTTTATTATGATGAGTCATCTTCACAACAGCCATATTTGTTTTGTATAGACGCTTTATCTTCCCCATTTCATTTTCTGTTAAAATACAAACATCCTTCTCCTATATTAAAACAGCAAATAAACCACATATAATTGTTATAACCGCAAAAAATGTGGTAATATATAAGTAAGATAAACGTATATTAAAAATGACCGTAGCTGCTACTACGGCCATCAGATAGTCGTTCCTGAAGAGGATCGGCCTCACATAAAAGTAGACCTTTCCATCACTTGGCGTTGAAGGAGGTCTACTTTTTATTTTCCATGATTTCTGAAATGATTTTGACAATCAAACTCAAAAACCCTAAGAAAAATAAACCGGACGTCAACAGAACCATAAATAGTTCATACAAGTCCATAAGGCATCACCCCCTTTCAATCGGAGGATAGCCGACCGCCCTTCAACTGGAACGATATCTGAAGCATATTATATCATACTTGTTATGGTCCTTACAGAACCTCAGTTCCCATTTTTTATCTCTTTTTTTTATTAAAAATATTTCTAAAAAAAGACTAAAACCTTAGTTTTAGCCTTTCTCATATAATTTAATTTTATTGCGCTTGCTTCATAGAAACACCAAGTAATTTTTCATAAAACTCCAATAGTTGCTCCGATGGTTTGGTCCAGCTGAATTTTTCAGCTTCCTCCCTCGCATTTTCTCGCATGCTTTGCAGCAACTCAGGATCTTCAAGCTTTTCAACTGCTGTAATGAGGCTGCTTGTATCCTCATTTTCAAATAGAAGACCTGTACGTTCGTCATCCACCTGTTCCATCGTTGGACCACTTTTAGCAGCTATAACCGGTAAACCGGAAGCCATTGCTTCTAAAATCACTAGCCCCAATGTCTCTGTGATAGATGGGAAAATAAACGCATCTGCAGATGAGAATGCTTGATTAAGTTCATCTCCGTGTAGAAATCCTGTGAATACCGTATTCGTTCCCTCGAACTTTTGCTCTAACTGTTCGCGTATTGGACCATCTCCTACAATTGCTAAGCGAACATCATTACGTTCTTCAAGTAACGGCTTCAATTTATGAATTTCCTTCTCAGGAGCTAAACGACCAACAAAAACAAGTAACTTTTTATCTGTCTCTCCGTTTGTTAAGCGTGATCGCATTTCTTGATTATAATAAGATGGATTATAGCGATCGATTGCTACACCACGCTTCCAAACATGCACGTTATTAAAGCCATGATGATCTAATTCATCTTTAACGGCTTGTGATGTACATAAATTAAGTTCAGCTTGGTTGTGTAGTCGTTTAAAGTACCACCAGAGTATTGGCTTGAATGGATATAAGTTGTAATAATCCATATATTTGGGTACATGCGTGTGATAAGAAGCAAGTAATGGGAAGTTAAGCTTTGTTGCATACTTAACTCCAGAAACCCCTAACATTGCTGGATTCACAACATGTACTAGGTCTGGTTGGTGTTTTTCTAAAAGATCTTTCACCCGTTTGTTTGGTAATGCGAACGGACGAGAACGATAAAATGGTAAGTTTGTGGCTTTAACACCCTCAATAATTGCTCCTTCGAACTCTGTCGTGCCCAAGTCTGGACAAATCACAATGACTTCATGATTATGTTTTCTCAAGTATTTTATAGCTTCAGTTAACCTTGTGACGACTCCATCTGTTGACGGGAGAAATGTCTCGGTAATAATGGCGATCTTCAAGATACATACTCCTTTGTCTCCTATTAATCCTTTAGTATTCCACTAGATAGATGAATTTACACCTTTCATGAAAGGAATCACATTTCAAAACAAAAGCTGAAGCAATAAAGATGTGCTTCAGCTTTTGTTAAAGACTCACTAGTGAAATAGGCGATCTTTAATCTTAGCATACTAATCTTAACAATAAATTTTCTTAATGAACATTCATAAATCATTAATTTTTATGTAAATATAATAAAAATTCCGTAAAGATTACAGAGATATTTTACCACAATAAAACAAAAGATCCAGTAAATATGGTTGGTATGGTATGTCTTTAGGAAACTGAACTTAATTGTTTAAGCTCAGTCACCTTCAGACATTTAGACTCATTCTTTTTTCGATTCGAATGCTGTAGAGACATCATAATCATTCAAATCAAGTTCCGTGTCTTGCCCCATTATTTGTTGAGCTAGCTGAGCTCCTAAATAAGGTCCACTTGTTAGACCAGATGCACCAAGACCATTAGCAACATAAAGCCCTTCTGTATTCGGGACGGGACCTACAATTGGTAAAAAGCCTGGTGTAAATGGTCTAAACCCTACTTTTGTTTCTACATATGTGCTTTCAGCTAAGCCAGGAGCTACTTTAAAGGCTTTATCCAAAATTTCATGAATGGCTTCAGCTGTTACTCGATTGTCGAATCCTGCTTCATCTTCATGTGTAGCACCAACTACTATTTTTCCGTCATTAAAGGTAAGCATATATTTGTTATAAGGCGGCATGAGTACAGGCCATTGACTCGTATCGGTATTTGGCATTTGTAAATGAACGATTTGAGCTTTCTGTGGTCGAACCTGAAAGTTCATTCCCATAGGTTCTAAAAGCTCCTTAGACCAAGCTCCTCCTGTTACAATGACTTGATCAGCAAAGTGATCTTCCTTATTGATCTTCACACCAGTGACAGTAGAGCCTTCAAAAATGAGTGAAGCATCCTGTTCAATAAAGGTAGCACCATTCTTTTTAGCACCACGTATGAGAGCATCTCGTAATTCTCTACCGTTCACACGTGCACCTCCACTTATATGAACAGCACCGTACTCATCAGATAATACGGGAAACAATTTTTTTGTCTCTTCCGCAGAAAGCTTTGTCACTTCCCCCATTTCTTGAGCTGTCTCAAGTCGCTGACGTGCAATTTCCATCTTCTTTTCTAGTTTTTCATCGGTATCAAATATATTAATGGCACCAACACGGGCATATCCGGTTTCAGTTTCACCCTGGTCCTCTAATTCTTGAATTAAGGTAGGATAATATTTCGCTCCACCTTTCACTAAGCGATACCATGGTTTGTTGCGTCGCTGGGTAAGCCATGGACATACAATTCCTGCAGCAGCTTCAGTAGCCTGTCCTGTATCTTTTCGATCTACTAATGTGACTTTTACGCCCTCTTTGGCTAAGTGATAGGCAGTAGATGCACCAAGAATTCCCGCGCCTATAACGATCTTTGTTTGCATATTCAAAAACACCTTTTCTATTCAGTTTTGCTTCCTTAGCTATTCTACAAGAACATAGTGATTGACTCAATTATAGTATAAGTTCATTTTTATTATTCCTAAAACGTTGTACTTTAAGCTTGTGAATAGAGACTCTACCTAAAACGAACATTTGTTCTCACCTCGTATTTTTAGCACTTTATTCTTTTAGAAAAGGGTTTCTGAGTTACTACTAAGTTCAAATGTGATAGAATTGGTAATTGAAAGAATATATACCAATGCGAGGTGAACTTTCCATGTCTCATAAAAACAATCCAAAAAAGTTTGCTCTGAATATGTCTGCAGCTCAATTTACAAAGTTTTATATTCTTCATCTGCTTCACAAACGCAACTCTATGATTAGCGAGCACTTTAAAGAAGAATTTAGTAAACTCACAGGAAACTGGCAGCCTGCCCCTTCTACTCTTCTTGACACCCTTCATGATATGCATGAGGAAGGTTTGCTTCAACGTACTGAGGATTATAAATCTCATGAAAAGAAGCGCCAGAAAGTGTATTGGTACCGTGTTACGCCTAAGGGTGAAGAAGAATTTGAAGTTTTAAAGAAACATTACAAAATGTTATTTGATGAACAGATTCATATTTTGAATAAAATTATGAAAGAAGTTTATCAATAATCTATGATCGGTATTAACTTTGCTCCACAAGCTCGTTCATAATATTCTATTGGACCTGCCTCTCCTAAAATGGCATACTCATAGCCTTTTTGTTTCATTTCTTCTAGGCAAGTATGTAAAAGTGCGTAACCAACACCTTTTGTGCGTACTTGTGGAGAGGTTCCCATTGGTCCATATACCCCTTTTTGATCACGAACAGAATCATAGCAAGCAAACCCTATTAGTTCTCCTCTGTCACGTGCAATATAAAGTGGTGGACATTCCTTTTCTAATGCGATCTGAATGGTTTTAACCCATGGATCTCCAAACCTTTCTGAAATAAAACGCAATAACTCTTCTTGATCCTTTAGTGCAGCACGCAACAATGTAATCCCTTCATCCAACATAACTTTAGGCATTTTATAATGACGTAGGCTTACAGTCATATCCCTTGGAACACTTGCAAACGAAAGGATGTCTTCTCGTATAGTGGCTGGAATTAATTTAGCTAGAATAGGGTCCTTTGTTAACATTGCATGAAATACATGGCCTTCTGTAATAAAGCTTTGATTATACCGCTTCCGCCTGTTATCCGCTTCTAATAAAACCACTTTCATAGATTCAGAAACAGTCAATTCCCCCATATTATAAGCCGCTTCTTCTTCATGTAACTGATCACCTGATTCTTTAAAATAAAATACCTTTTCCTTACCAAGGTGCTGAATCATATATATCAAGACTTCGGGACACACCCCTGTAGGCTCATATAGCAAATTAGTAAGAAGTTGATACGGATATATAGGCCCTGATTCAATTTTTTGTAAGACATCAAGTTGCTTTTGAATTTTTGGTGTGAAATGTAACTCCATTCCCATCATCTCCTAATCTGTTATTCTAGTCTCTATAATTTTTGAAGCGCTTTCACATAAATTGTATAATAGGATGTAGAACATTCTGAAAATTTATGTACTTTTATGGGAGGTCTTTCAATGTCACAGCAAGCAGTTTGGAATCCATCGCAATCTTATATTGATTCTACACGACTTTATCAATGGATGAAATCTCTGGGTTTTTCAGACTATCATACGTTCCACGAAAAGTCGATTGATGATTTAGAATGGTTTTGGGATAAAGCCGTTGAAGAGCTTGGGATAGAATGGTTTCAAGACTATGATAAAACGCTTGATTTGTCCAAAGGTGTAAAATATCCAAATTGGTTTGTTAACGGTAAGATGAATGTCACACATAATGCCGTTGATAAATGGGCTAAGCAAAAAGATACTGCAAATAAAACAGCCCTTATATGGGAAAGTGATGATGGTGGAACACGTACTTTCAGCTATAAAGAACTCCATGATGAAGTGAATCAAACAGCAGCAGGATTTCAACAATTAGGTATTCAACCAGGTGATATTATTACGATCTATATGCCAATGTTGCCTGAAACGTTATTTGCTATGCTAGCCGCTTCAAAAATAGGAGCGATCTTCTCCCCTGCTTTCTCAGGTTATAAAGCAGATGCCGTAGCCACACGTATGAATGCCGCTGAGTCCAAATACCTTATTACAGCAGACGGTTTTCATCGTAAAGGCAAAACGATACCTATGAAAGAGGAAGCTGATAAAGCTGCTTCTAAATCTTCCTCTATTGAAAGAGTCATTGTAGTTAAACGATCGGGTCGTGACATTGCGTGGAATAACGAACGTGATGTAGATTGGGATGACATTCGCAAGCCTGTAGATGATTTTAAGACACTTGAAACCAATGCTAATGACCCCTTTATGATTATTTATACATCAGGTACGACAGGAAAGCCAAAAGGTACCCTCCATACACATGCAGGCTTCCCGATTAAATCTGCGTTTGATGCAGGCGTTATGATGGATGTTAAACAAGATGATACCCTATTTTGGTACACAGATATGGGATGGATGATGGGTCCTTTTCTTGTATATGGTGGTTTGATAAATGGATCAAGTATCGTCATGTTTGAAGGAACGCCTGACTATCCAAATCCTGACCGCTTATGGCAATTGGTAGAACAACATCAAGTAACGCATTTAGGGATTGCCCCAACACTTGTTCGTACTCTTATGAAACACGGATCATCCTGGGTAGAACAACATGATATCTCTTCCTTAAAAGCCTTTGGTTCTTCAGGTGAACCGTGGAATCATGAGCCATGGATGTGGTTGTTTGAAGATGTCGGAAAGTCCCAAATTCCAATTATTAATTATTCAGGCGGAACGGAAATCTCCGGTGGGATATTCACCAACGTATTAACAAAACCGATTAGCCCTGTAACCTTTAATGCAGCTATCCCTGGTATGGATGTACATGTATATGATAAACAAGCAACGTCCGTTAAAAATGAAGTTGGAGAGTTAGTAATTACCAAGCCATGGGTAGGTATGACAAACGGCTTTTACAAAGAGAATGAACGTTATGAAAACACATACTGGAATCGTTGGCCAGATACTTGGGTTCACGGAGATTGGGTGATCCATGATGATGAAGGATATTATACGATTACAGGTCGTTCTGATGATACGTTAAACGTAGCTGGGAAGCGAACGGGTCCTGCTGAAATTGAATCCGTACTTGTCGATCATGAAGCAGTAGTTGAAGCTGGTGTAATAGGTATCCCTCATGATGTAAAAGGTGAAACACCTGTTGGATTTGTCGTATTAAAGCCAAACTATTCCGCTTCAGAAGAATTGAAGTCCTCTATCCTGAAACATGCTGTAGATGTTTTAGGTAAAGCTCTAGCATTAAAACATTTACACTTTGTAAATGATCTACCTAAGACAAGGAATGCCAAAGTTATGCGGCGTGTTATTCGTTCCGCGTACCTAAATGAAAATGCAGGAGACTTATCAGCATTAGAAAATCCAGAGACAGTTGATAAAATACGAGAATTAGGAAAACAAGAACAGCATAATTAAAAAATAGCCAGGGCCTCTATGTAAGCCCTGGCTATTATCATATTGATTAATAAATTCAGCTTAAAATTATAGGGATGCCCCTTTTTTCTATAACGATTAATAAGTAACAAAAAAGCAGATCCTACAAGATAGATTCTGCTTTTCATAAAGTATTAAGATGTACTCTCTCTATAAGGTTCATTCTTTAATGACTTCCGCTTCTTATACATCATAATTAATGGAATGATGATACATAGTGTTCCTATTCCAATTAGGAGTGCGGCGATTAGGGGAACGGTTTGTTGGGTCAGTTGATCTGTGATGGTAAATACTAAGAAACGAAAAGATTCTGTTTTTCCTGCCATTGAATCATACATTTGAATCAAATCAAAGCCTCTCATAGCGAAATAAACACCTACGAATACCGAGAGTCCAACAAAGATCATTTGCCTTGAGTTCACGTTTCGCGTTCCCTCCTAAATAGCTTACATATTTTCTTTTACTACTTGAACATCACTGAAAGGAAGTTTTTCCTCCCCAACGATTTGATAGGTTTCATTCCCTTTACCAGCGATGAGAATGATATCTTCTTTTTCAGCATTCTTCATGGCATATTGAATGGCTTTTTTACGGTCTTCGATGATGTCATATTCTTTTATCATTCCTATGCCTTTTTCAATATCTTTGATAATCGACATCGGATCTTCAGTCCTTGGATTATCTGAAGTTAAAATAATGTGGTCACACCATTTACTTGCGATTTCTCCCATTCGTGGACGTTTAGCTTCGTCTCTGTCGCCTCCACAACCGAATACCAAAATTAGTTTCCCTGCTGTATAAGGTTTAAGGTTTGATAAGACATTGTCAAGTGCATCCGGAGTATGAGCATAGTCCACCATAATGGTATATCCATCAGGTGATTGAATGGTTTGCAAACGACCATCCGGCCCTTTAATTTCTTTTAACGCAGCAAGAATCGTTTGAAGCGGTACATCAAGAGATAGGCAAGTGCTTATAGCAGCTAAAGCATTGTACACAGTAAAGCGACCTGGTATAGGAACAGTGACTTCTGTATGAACATCATGCCCAACAAGGGTAAAGGTTACACCATTCACTTGAACAGAAACGTCTTTTGCAACCCAATCAGCATCAAGGTTGTCAATGCCGTAGGTCTGACAATCTCCTTTAGAAGCCTGAATAAAATCCTCCGCATTTGCATCATCTGCATTGATAATCGACTGTGGAGCTAGTGAAAATAGCTTTAGTTTAGCTTCTTTATATCGTTCGAATGTAACATGGTCATCTAAATGTTCAGGAGATAGATTAGTAAAGATCCCAACCGTAAAGTCACAGCTATCCACACGATGAAGTTCAAGTCCCATTGAAGAGACTTCCATGACCACATCTGTTACACCTCGATCTCTCATATGACCAAAGACTTGTTGTAAATCAAAGGCCTCTGGCGTTGTAGGAGTCGTTCTTGTGGTATCAATCACTTCCTGATTCATCTGATCTCCAAGAGTGCCAATACTCCCTACATGTCGACCTGCATAGCTTAGGATAAAAGAGATCATGTGTGTGACGGACGTTTTACCGTTTGTCCCTGTAACACCTACTAGATTGAAAGATTCTGAAGGATTGTCATAAAAACGGCTAGCTATGAACGGTAAAAGTTTACGTGTACCCTTAACTTGAACGACTGTACATCCTTCTGGTATAAACTCTAAGGCTACTTTTTTCTCCACGATTATGGCTCTACAACCTTTCATTACTGCTTGAGCAATATAATCATGACCGTCATGCTTAGACCCTTCTACACAAACAAATAGAGAGTCTTGTTTCATTTTGTCGGAGTGATAAGAAATACAATCAATTGGTACTTCTATATCTCCCCAAACCACTTCATATTCAATATCACCTAATATATCGCTTAGTTTCATGTGTGTACACCTGCCTGTTTAGTTCATTACGTTGTTGGTAATTTCTCGCATAGCACCATCCATTCATCTATGGAAAATGCTTCAATGTCTTCTTGTGTTTCTTTTATTTGAAAATAATCTTTCATATGTGTATCCGCATTTCTTAAATAGGAAGATACACTCTCTTTCGTAGATTCATCCTCTACTGTACGATTCACCCAATCATGAAAATCAAACGTCTTTTTACGTGTTCGACTTTTTAACACATGCAAATGATGTTTCTTGCATAGCTTTTGCCACTCTGAAACGGGTAAACACCGCACATGACTTGTATCCCTCATATGTTCAAGGGTGTTCATAAAATCTGCTAATTCTGCTTCTTCAGGAGCAACGTTATCGATCATAATAAATTTGCCGTTTTCTTTCAATACACGACTCACTTCTCGAATAAAACTTTTTGGATTCGGAAAATGATGCGGTGCGATTCGACAAGTTACAAGATCAAAAGAATGATCTGAAAAAGGCAGTTGTTCTGCATCCGCCACTTCATAAGAGATATTCTTATATTCCGCTAGGTGAGAAGCGGTGTTTTCAAGCATCTCTTTTGTTAGATCACTTGCAACTACTTTATTTACATGCGGAGAAAAGGTTTTGGCAACATGCCCTCCTCCAGTAGCAATATCTAAAGCTTCCCAATTATTTTTGGGTGAGGCCCATTCAACCATTAATGCTAAATCTTTTCCTTTAGCATGAGTTTGACTTGTCACATATTTCTCTGCATTTTTGCTGAATGTCTCTTGAACCCGTTGTTTGGCATTTGACATTCTGTTTCCCCCTATCTCTTCATCCTCGTGCTTTCTTTTTAACGTGGAAAACCCGCATGGATAATCACACGGGTTTTTCTACTTGATGTTGTTATACCGGATAGACACCATGCTTCCGCTCTGTAAATGTAAGATTTTTCGATTCATACATTTCGAAACGTTTGATTAGTTGATCACGTAATTGAGCTGGTTCGACAATATCATCCACAATCATTTCAGATGCTAAACGGTAGATATCGATATTTTCTTTATATTCTTCCTGCTTCTCTTTTATGAATTGTGGACGTTCTTCCTCAGGTAATTCAGCAATCTTATTTGCATAAACAGCGTTTACGGCAGCTTCTGGCCCCATTACTGCAATTTGAGCACTTGGTAGGGCTATACAGCAATCTGGTTCAAATGCTGGACCTGCCATTGCATAAAGACCTGCGCCATACGCTTTACGTACAACTACGGAGATCTTTGGTACAGATGCTTCACTCATTGCCGAAATCATTTTTGCACCGTGACGAATGATTCCTGCTTTCTCTACACGAGTACCAATCATAAATCCTGGGATATCTGCAAGGAATAGAAGCGGGATATGGAAAGCATCACATAGATTAATAAACTTTGCTGCTTTATCTGCAGAGTCGTGGAATAATACGCCACCTTTTTGTTTTGGTTGGTTAGCAATAATTCCTACAGGTTTACCATCAATACGTGCTAACCCTGTAATAAGTTCTTTCGCAAAACGACGTTTGATCTCACAGAAGGAATCTTCATCAATTAAATGATCAATAAAGTCATACATATTGAATGGAGCGTTTTGGTTTTCAGGAATCAGCTCTTCAATCGATTTATCATGAGGTTTGATTGGATGGGCTTCATAGGTTTTTGGCTTTTCTTTATAGTTTTGAGGGAAGTAGGTTAAGTATTTACGAGCATACTCAATCGCTTCCTCTTCTGATTTTGCCAATACATCACCACAGCCTGACTCAGAGCAATGCATCCTTGCTCCGCCCATTTCTTCAAGGCTCACTTTTTCCCCAATAACTTTCTCAGCCATACGAGGGGATCCAAGATACATCGATGCATTTCCATCTACCATAACTACGATGTCACAGAAGGCTGGGATGTAAGCACCACCCGCTGCAGATGGACCAAATAGGAGACAAATTTGAGGTACGCGACCTGATAGTTTGACTTGATTGTAAAAAATGCGTCCTGCACCACGGCGATTAGGGAACATTTCAATTTGATCTGTAATTCGTGCACCTGCAGAGTCGACAAGATAAAGCATAGGTACCTCAAGTTTGAGAGCGGTTTCTTGAATGCGGATAATTTTTTCTACAGTTCTTGCTCCCCAGGAACCTGCTTTTACTGTAGAGTCGTTGGCCATAACACAGACCGTCTCACCGTTAATTTTCCCCATACCTGTTACAACACCATCAGCAGGTAGACCTTCTGCTTGGTTATTTGCAAAGAAGGCATCTTCAATTTCAACGCCATCATCAAAAAGAAGCTCAAGACGTTTGCGTGCAAAAAGTTTACCTTTTTCTTCGTTCTTTTTGTGGTATTTTTCACCGCCGCCTTTTTTGATTTTTTCAACGCGTTCTTTAAATGCTTGTTCTAACGTTTGATCAACTGACATCATAATACCTCCTTTTAATCTTTACTGACCTTTATATTTGGGTTTTCGTTTCTCTTTAAACGCCTTTAAGCCTTCTAAACGATCTTCAGTAGGGATCGTAACAGCATAACTCATGGATTCGATTTGTAGACCTGTTTCTAAATCGACATGAAAGCCTTTGTTAATCGCTTGCTTTGCTTGTCGTAAGGCGACTGGGGCGTTGGATGCGATAGAACGAGCTAATTTTAGTGCTTCATCTAATAGGGATTGGGATGAAGAAACTCGTTCTACTAAGCCAATTGTGAAGGCTTCTTCAGCATTAACCCGCTTAGCAGCGTATATCATTTCTTTGGCTTTTCCGAGTCCTATTAGTCTAGGAAGACGTTGTGTTCCTCCTGCACCTGGAATGATGCCTAAAGAAGTTTCAGTGAGACCAAATTTAGCATGATCAGCCGCTACTCGAAGATCACATGCTAGAGCAAGCTCTAATCCGCCTCCAAATGCTACTCCATTAATAGCACAAATGACCGGGCTTTTAATGTTTTCAACCGCATGTACGGTTTGGCCAATCTTATGTACGGTTTGTACAACTTCATCATCCGTCATGCCAGCACGTTCTTTTAAATCGGCACCAGCACAGAAAGCTTTCTCTCCAGAAGCGGTAATGATTGTTGCACGTATATCCTTTTGTTTGTTTACATGTTCCACTACATTTGTTAAATCATCTAACAGTTGTAAGGAAAAGGCGTTTGCGGCTTCGGGCCGGTCTAATGTGATTAGAGCTATTGTTTCTTCGATTAATTGATATTGTACAGTTTCGGTCATGTCACATCGCCTCCTTTGTAAGCAATTTGCATGTGGTGACTCGGTAATGGTTTATCCATTTTGTCTTGTATAAAAGAACCTGCCCTCATTAATTTATCCTGATCAATTCCGGTATCAATGTTCATTCCCTTTAACATATAAAGAAGGTCATCAGTCGCTAGGTTACCTGATGCACCTTTAGCATATGGGCACCCTCCAAGACCTCCTAATGCACTATCAAACGTAGTAAAGCCTAGTTGTAAGGAAGTAAGGACGTTAGCAAGTGCTGTTCCTCTTGTATTATGAAAGTGTAAGGCTAATTGATCTTTTGGAAAGTCCTTACTCAGTGTTTCGAGGACATGCTGTACCTGAAGAGGATTTGCTACACCTATTGTGTCACCAATAGAAAGCTCATCAATCCCCATCGAAAACAGCTGATCACAGACCTTTTGAACATTTTCTAAAGGTACCGGTCCATCATATGGGCATCCAAATACAGTAGAAATATAACCGCGAACAGATTTATTCTCTGCTTTAGCCCCCTCGACAACTTCCTGTAAAACAGGGAAGGTTTCATCAATAGACTTATTAATATTCTTTTTGTTATGGGATTCTGAAGCGGACATGAATATCGACACTTCATCAACATCTGCCTCAAGTGCTCGTTCCAAACCTTTCATGTTTGGAACAAGCGTGGCATATGTTACTTCAGGATTTCGCTTTATACCTTTCGCTACCTCTAGGGCATCTCCTAATTGAGGAATCCACTTAGGGTGCACAAAAGATGAAATTTCAATATAAGATAATCCCGTATCAGATAAATGATTAATCCATTCTATTTTCTCTTCAGTTGGTATCATTTCTTTTTCATTTTGAAGGCCATCGCGTGGACCGACTTCTTTTATGGTTACGTTCTGTGGTAGTTGCATGTGATCCCTCCTAAAACTATTCTAAGATCGCTACAACGTCTCCTTCGTTTACGAAATCGCCTTCCTTAACCTTTAATTCTTTCACAGTACCATCATCTTCAGTAGCAATTGGGATTTCCATTTTCATAGATTCTAAAATAAGAAGATCTTGACCATCCTCTACTTCTTCCCCTTCTTTAACGACAATTTTCCATACACTTCCTGCCATGTTTGCTTTTACTTCGATCATTTTGCTTCCTCCTTCAAGTAGTAAGACTGAATAAAGTGTGTGTTTGTATTACCTCGTTTAAATGCATCGTGTTTTAGTACATCGAGAAGCATCGGAATATTCGTCTTGATGCCTTCAATGGTATAGTTTTCAAGTGCATAAATCATGCGTTCAATAGCTTCATCTCGAGTTTCTGCCCAAGTGATACACTTTGCGATCATAGGATCATAGAATGGGGAAACCATTGATTCTTTATGAACACCCACTTCATGACGAATAGAATCGCCATATGGAAGTTCTAAGTTTGTCATTTGACCTGGAGCGGGATAGAATGTTTTCGGATCCTCAGCATATACACGAACTTCAATAGCGTGGCCATGCATGGTAAGTTCCTCTTGCTTATAGCGTAAAGAATCTCCATTAGCAATACGAAGTTGTTCATGAACAAGATCAAACCCCGTAATTTCCTCTGTTACAGGATGCTCAACCTGGAGCCTAGTGTTCATTTCAAGGAAATAGAAGTTTTGGTCTTCGTCCACTAGAAACTCAATCGTTCCAGCGTTTTTGTAACCAATAGCTTTAGCTGCTTTAACAGCTGCATTTCCCATTTTGTTTCGAGTTTCTTGAGAAATGAATGGAGATGGTGCTTCTTCAACAACTTTTTGATGACGACGTTGAATGGAGCACTCACGTTCAAACAAGTGAATTGTATTTCCCTCTTGATCAGCTAACACCTGAATTTCAACGTGATGTGGGTCGACAATTTTCTTTTCTAAGAACATTGTTCCATCACCGAAAAACATTTGAGCTCGCTTCGAGTTACTTTCGAAGGCCTTAGCTAATTCCTCATCATTATGAACGATTTGCATACCGATGCCACCACCGCCAGATGATGCTTTAAGCATGACAGGATATCCAATATCCTTAGCAGCTTTCTTGGCTTCATCCACATCAGCTACAGCGGATTCAGTCCCTGGAATTACAGGTACACCGGCCTCTTTCATGGTTTGACGTGCCTCTACCTTACTTCCCATTTTGGACATAACCTCAGGTGAAGGACCAATAAAGGTGATCCCTTCTTGTTCAATTCGGTTAGCAAAATCGCCATTCTCACTTAAAAGACCATATCCTGGGTGAATCGCTTCAACTTCAGCTTCTTTAGCTATTTCAAGGATCTTATCGATATTTAGATAGCTCTCATGAACGCGAGTACCTCCAAGAGGATAGCTTTCATCGGCTTCACTCACAAAGGGACTATCAGCATCAGGATCTGAATACACTGCTACAGATTGAATGCCAAGTTTTTTGCAAGTACGGATAATACGTGATGCAATTTCACCTCTATTTGCAATCAAGATCTTGTTAAACATAACGAACGCTCCTTATTTTGATTGAATCGTATTTTTTGCATCTTCTCGTAATTTGAACTTCTGAATTTTCCCACTCGCTGTCATTGGGTACTCATCCGTAAATCGAACATAGCGAGGGATCTTATGATGGGATATTTGTCCTTTACAAAATGCATAAATATCTTCCTCTGTTATTGAAGAAGTTTCTTTTGGTATGATCCAGGCCATGAGTTCTTCCCCATATTTTTCATCAGGAACGCCTACGACTTGAACATCTAAAATATCCTCATGCTGATACAAAAACTCTTCTACTTCTCGAGGGTAAATGTTTTCCCCTCCACGAATAACCATATCTTTCATACGACCTGTGATTTCAATATAACCTTGTTCATCCATCGTTGCGATGTCACCTGTATGAAGCCAGCCTTCTTCATCAATGGCTGTGTAAGTAGCTTCTTTATTTTTATAATACCCTTCCATAACAAGGTAACCTCTTGTACAAAGTTCACCAGGAGTTCCCGTAGGTACCTCCTCGTTAGTAGCCGGATCAATAACTTTCACCTCTACATGTGGATGGGCTTTACCGACTGAACTAACTCGTAACTCTATTGGATCGTCAGTCCGAGTTTGTGTAATGACTGGAGAAGATTCAGTCTGTCCATAAGCAATCGTGATCTCCTCAGCACCCATTTTATTTATGACGTTTTTCATAACTTCCATCGGGCAAGTAGATCCTGCCATAATACCCGTTCGCAGATGTTGATAGCCGTTTTCTTTGAATTCAGGATGATTTAGTTCTGCAATAAACATGGTAGGTACACCATGTAATCCTGTGCACTTTTCTTGTTCAACAGCATGAAGCACTTTTTCTGGGTCAAACTGTTCAAGGATGACCATTGTTGCTCCTTTAGAAACTGCAGCCATCGTACCTAATACACACCCGAAACAATGGAAGAATGGAACTGGAATACATAAGCGGTCTTCGTTCGTAAGCTCCATGCAATCTGCAACCTGATTTCCATTATTAACAATGTTGTAATGGGAAAGCATAACTCCTTTAGGAAACCCAGTTGTTCCAGAGGTATATTGCATATTAATGACGTCTTTATAATTCAATTCTTGATGACGTTGCTTAAGCTGGTCATCACTTATTGTTTCACCTTGATCCATGACTTCTTGCCAGGAATACATGTTTTCGTATTCCTCATCGCTCAATACGATAATATTCTTTAAGTACGGTAGATTTTGAACTTCAAGTTTCCCTTTATCATGGGAATCAATTTCAGGGCAAACTTCACGAAGAACCTCTATGTATGAGGTTTGTTTAAAACTTTCAGCTAAAATTAGCGTTGTAGCATCAGATTGCTTTAATAGATATTCAAGTTCTTTTGCCTGATAGTTGGTATTTACAGTGACCAATACGGCACCCATTTTCCCTGTTGCAAATTGAGAGATTAGCCATTCAGGTTTGTTATCTGACCAAATCGCTACATGCTCTCCTTTTTCAATTCCTAAAGCCATAAATCCTTTTGCAGCTTCATTGACCATGTCATCAAATTCCTGATACGTCTTACGTAACCCTAGTTCTGGATAGACAAACGCTTCTTGATCTGGATATAAACGCACTTTCTCTTCCAATAACTCTCCAACGGTTAACTGTAACAGTGACATCGGCACCCTCCTAAGGAATCTTATAAAATGGACTTTTAAATAACGAGCATTAAATCTAGCAACCTAGTTGGCGGCTAATCACAAGGCGTTGAATTTCTGATGTACCTTCACCAATTTCAAGTAGTTTAGCATCTCTAAGGTAGCGCTCAACTTCATATTCACGCATGTAGCCATAACCACCATGAATTTGAATCGCCTGGTTTGCTGATCGGAAAGCGGTTTCAGAAGCGAACAACTTCGCATATGCAGATTCTTTAGAAAAATTCTTTCCTTGATCTTTTAACCATGCAGCTTTTAGTACCATATTGCGAGCGAGTTCTACTTCCATTGCCATATCCGCAAGCTTGAATTGAATGGCCTGGAAATTTGAAATGGTTTTACCGAATTGCTTACGTTCTTTAGCATAAGCGAGTGCTTTATCAAGAGATGCTTGAGCAATACCAACGGCTAGCGCACCAATTGAGATACGTCCTCCATCCAATGTGTAAAGAAACTGATTAAAGCCTTTTTTCTCGTCTCCTAAAATATTCTCTTTTGGAACCCGAACATCCTCCAAAATAATTTCACAAGTATTCGATGCACGAACACCCATCTTGTCATAATTACTGGTTATGGTTAGCCCTGGTGTATCTTTAGGAACGATAAATGCTGAGATGATGTTTTTACCTTTTTCATTCTTCCCTGTTACTGCAGTAACGGTAATGGAACGGGAGTATTCAGCATTTGTGATCCAACACTTTTCGCCATTAATGACGTATTCATCTCCGTCAAGAACGGCCTTTGTTTGTGTTCCACCTGCGTCCGACCCAGCGTTTGGTTCTGTTAAGCCGAATGCGGCTAGACCTTCACCTTTTGCTAGCGGAACTAACCATTCTTGTTTTTGTTCCTCAGTACCAAAGTAGTAAATAGGGCTAGAACCTAGTGAAACAGCTGCAGCGTAGCTAAGCCCTGTACCCCCACAAACGCGTCCAATTTCTTCAACTGCAAGGGCGTATGTTACAGTGTCTCCACCAGAGCCTCCATATTCTTCAGGGAACGGAATACCTAAAAGACCTAATTTACCCATCTCATCGAAAATATCCTTTGGAAATTCAGAGTTAATATCCATTTCTACAGCACGTGGAGCAATCTTCTCCTGAGCAAAATCTCGTACCATCTTTCTTGTCATTTCTTGTTCTTTTGTTAAAGAAAAATCCATATCGTTTCTCCCCTTTATATTGTAGATACCGACTGGTTGGTCGGTGCTAACCAAATAAAAAATACTTCCTAGCTATTCATTTTTGTTTGAAGAAAGAAATCATTATAACGATCTTGTTGTAAGGTTTCTCCAGTAAGGACGGAATGAAGAATTAAATCGACAAAAACATGAGAGATTTCCTCAATATCTTTCTCTCCATTTTTTCGATACCATTTATACGTCCAGTTCACCATGCCTAGCACAGCCATACCAGTTATTTCGACTGGTAGTATAGAACGGAATTCTCCTTTGTCTTGCCCTTCTTGTAGTACCTCAAAAATGTTTTGCTTAAATTGATCTCGTTTCTTTTTAATCAGTTCTTCATAGTCAGGTTTTAGATATGTGCTTTCTTGGTAGAATACAGAAATGTGTGGTTTGTATAAGTCAAATACTTTTACAAAGGATTCTATGATGGCTTGTAATTTCTCAGTTGGATTGTTGTAGGTTTGTTTTGCTTGATTGGCTTTCTCTAATACATATGTAATAAACGTATCATGTATCACATACAAGAGTTCATCTTTAGAGTGAAAATAGTGATAAAAGCCTCCTTTAGATGCTCCACAGTGCTCTACAATTTGATTAATAGATACACCATGGTATCCATGTTTTTCAAATAACTCTAAGGATGATTGAATGATTCGTTCTTTTAGATCCGTCATACATCATCTCCTCATCATGTGACAGCGCTTTCACCAATTTGTAGATAATTTTATCATAAATTTCTGAAAATACAAATGATTCATTAAAATATAGATTTATTGGACTATAAGCTGTATGATTAAATGTTTTTTGCATTTCTTTTTTTATATTCGGAGTTACTACTAAGTATTGGTGAAATATTAGGCTTCTTGTAGTAATTTAAGAAGATGATGTATATTGGAAATGAATTGTAAATAGACTATGATCATACGTCTTTGGTCAAAGGAGGTTGTGTATGCCTAAAAAGGTGTTGTTTTTTGGAGATTTTGGAGTAGATGATGTTTTTGCTTTACTCTACGCAAATTTCAAAGAAGATATAGAAGTAGTTGGTGTTGTTACAGGGTATGGTAATATCCCGAGGAAAAATGCTGAACAAAATGCTTTATTCCTTCGAGCACTCACACAAGCTGAAGGGAAACTTTCTATAATTCAAGGTGCTTACCACCCTTATACTGGGGTTTATCCAGAATACTTTCCTGAAATTCACGGAGAATATGGCCTTGGTCCATGGGAGCCTGATACACAGTCCATTAAAGACTTTACCATCGACAATTATGAAAAAGCAATTGATTTAATCTTAGAGAACAAAAATGATATAACCATCGTTAATATAGGTCGATTATCTTCATTAGCTACTTTATTTGTTGTTTATCCTGACGTTAGTGACCTGGTAAACGATATCTATATTATGGGTGGTGCCTTCTTTTATCCTGGTAATGTGACTCCTGTTGCGGAAGCAAATATTTACGGAGATCCCTATGCAGCAAACCTGGTACTTACATTAGCAGACAACGTAAAGATTTTCCCTTTAAATGTTACAAGTCAGGCAATATTAACAAAATCTATGATTAAATATATGGGGGAAAACTGCAAAAACGAAGCTATAGGAAATATTTTATCCCCTATGTTTGAACACTATTTTGCTTTTTACCAGAAAAAATCTTCTGTACCAATCCAAGGTGTACCTATTCATGATTTACTACCTTTCTGGGCTATGATGAATGGGAATGAGGTTATTTATCAAAAAGCTCCAGTAAAAGTGGTTACAGATGAAGGGGTCGCTTTTGGTCAGAGTATTGCGGATTTCCGACAAATCAAAGAAAAGGAAGATTATCCAATTCATAGCATTGCGAATCAATTTGATTATTCTGCCTATACGCAGGATGTAATGGATACGTTTACTTTTTAATTCTTTAGAAAGTACATCATGCCTAACGTACGATTTCTAATTATAAATTCAGCCCAGAGCATAATGTTAGGCTCTGGGCTTTTTAGTTTACATAATTATATTATTGTGAATCTCCATCTTCTCCATCATCAAATACTTTCTCATAATCTTTTGCTTTCCAAAGCTTGATGACTTCACCTGTTTCATCTGTATCAATCACAAACGATCCATTACTGTAACGATCGCTTGGTTTTAGCTTAAGTGGCATAAATTCATCTACTGTACCGCTTTCTGTTTCAAAATAAAGTATATCTTCATCATGAACAATTTCTATGCCTGCGACACGGTGAGGATTTCGTTTCAACTCTCTGAGCATGACTACGCCTTTCTTCGCTCGAGAAGACTTTTCGAACTCCTTCAATTTCATTCGTTTTACTGCTCCACGCTGTGTAATTAATACAAGAGATGGATCTGTTAAATCACCAAACACTTTTCCACCTACGACCCACTCATCATCTTTCAATTGCATAGCTTTCACACCTGCAGCTCGTTGACCAATCGGTTTAACTTCAGATTCGTGATACCACAATCCATACCCCTTATTGGAAGCAAGGAATACATCACAGTGGCCATCTGTTATATGAACATCAACCAGCTCGTCTTCACCCTTGATGTTTATCCCTACTAGAGGCTTGGAGTAGCGTTGTGCTTGATATAAACCTAACTCGCTTCGTTTAATCATACCATTTTTCGTTACAAACATAAGGTACTTCTCTTCAGAGAAATCACGAATAGGAATAGCACGGATGAGATGCTCATCTTTATCAATCGTTATGATATTTGCTACATGCTGTCCGAGATCCTTCCAACGGATATCTGGCAGCTCGTGAACCGGTAAGAATAAGTAATTTCCTTTGTTCGTGAATAAAAGAAGTGTATCGGTTGTATTGATTTCAAATAAGCCTAGTAAATGGTCTCCATCCTTCATAGCGAAGTCTGCTCCATTTGAGGCTGCATATGAACGAAGACTCGTGCGTTTTGTGTACCCTTCCTTCGTTACCGAAACCAATACATCTTCACTAGGTACTGTAACCTCTAAATTAATCTTAAGTTCTTCCACTTTCTCTTCAATCTTGGTTTTACGAGATGTTGAGTACTGCTTTTTAATTGAGCGAAGATCTTTCTTGATTACGTTTAGAAGCTTATTTTCATTATTTAAGATGGTTTCAAGCTCCTCAATCTTTTGCTTTAACTCTTCAGACTCTTTTTCAAGAGATGTAATGTCTGTGTTCGTTAAACGATACAATTGAAGATTTACAATAGCTTCTGCTTGAGCATCTGTAAAACCAAAGGCATTCATAATTTGTTTCTTCGCATCTTGCTTGTCTTTAGAAGCTCGGATTGTAGAAATAACATCATCCAAAATGGATATAGCCTTCATAAGACCTTCAACAATATGAGCACGTTCTTTCGCTTTACGTAAATCATGTTGAGATTGACGTGTAACAACTTCACGCTGGTGTGAAATATAAGAGTCTAAAATAGATTGAAGACTTAACAGCTTAGGTGTTTTATCCTGAATGGCTACCATATTGAAGTTGTAATTAATCTGTAAATCCGTAGCTTTATATAAAAAGTTTAGTACGCCTTCACTATCAGCATTTTTCTTAAGTTCAACTACGATTCGAAGGCCTGTGCGATCTGTTTCATCACGCACTTCTGCAATGCCTTCTACTTTTTTATCTAGGCGTAACTCGTCCATTTTCTTTACTAGCGTCGCTTTATTGACTTCAAATGGAATCTCGTCAATGACAATTTGCTGTCGATTCCCTTTTATATCTTCAATTGCGGCACGTGCACGAACGAATATTTTACCTTTACCTGTTTCATAAGCTTGCTTAATTCCTTCAACACCTTGGATAATACCGCCTGTTGGAAAATCAGGTCCCTTTATCGCTGTCATTAAGTCATCAACCGTTACATTAGGTTTATCAATTTTCATGATAACAGCATCAATGACTTCCTCAAGGTTATGAGGTGGAATCTCAGTCGCATAACCTGCTGAAATACCCGTAGAGCCATTTACTAAAAGGTTTGGAAACTTTGCGGGAAGTACTACAGGTTCTTGGATCGTATCATCAAAGTTTGGAATAAAATCTACGGTCTCTTTATCAATATCTCGAAGTAGTTGTGATGAAATACTCGAAAGTCTTGCTTCAGTATAACGCATGGCAGCCGGGGGATCTCCATCGACACTACCATTGTTTCCGTGCATTTCTACTAAACCATTACGTACCTTCCAATCCTGACTTAGACGGACCATGGCATCATATACGGATGTATCACCGTGGGGGTGATAGTTACCAATCACCGTACCAACAGTTTTAGCAGATTTACGGTAAGGTTTATCATGTGTATTTCGTTCCTGATCCATTGCATAAAGAATTCTGCGTTGTACAGGTTTAAGACCGTCTCTTACATCAGGAAGAGCACGGTCTTGAATAATATATTTACTATAACGTCCAAAACGATCGCCTAATACTTCTTCTAAAGGCAGATCCATATATTTTTCTGTTTCAGCCAAAAGTATATCCCCCTCTTACGATTGTAGCTTGTCGTTCTCTAGTATATTTGTTTGTTCCTCAAGTCCAAAGGCAACATGGGATTCAATCCACTTACGTCGTGGCTCAACTTTTCCACCCATAAGGGTTGTTACTCTTCGCTCTGCTTGCGCCATATCATCAACTGTCACTCGAATCAATGTACGCGTTTCTGGGCTCATAGTGGTTTTCCAAAGTTGTTCGGCATTCATCTCGCCTAAACCTTTGTAACGTTGAATGGTATAGCCATTCTTAAACTCCTTAAGAATTTCCTGAAGCTCATCTTCTTCCCATGCATATTTGATTTGTTCTTTTTTGCCTTTACCTTTTGAAACTTTATAAAGCGGTGGTAAAGCGATATAGACTTTTCCTTCTTTTATTAGTTCTTGCATATATCGATAAAAGAACGTTAATAAAAGAACTTGAATGTGAGCTCCATCCGTATCCGCATCTGTCATAATGATGATCTTATCATACTGTACATCTTCTAAATTGAAGTCTGCACCAACTCCAGCTCCAATTGTATGAATGATTGTTGATATCTCCTCATTTTTCAAGATATCTTGAAGCTTTGCTTTTTCAGTATTGATAACTTTACCTCGGAGCGGTAATACAGCTTGGAAACGACGATCTCTTCCCTGTTTAGCTGATCCTCCAGCTGAGTCACCCTCAACAAGATACAATTCATTCTTTTGCGGGTTCTTGGATTGTGCAGGTGTTAACTTTCCGCTTAGCATGGTTTCTTTTCGTTTCTTTTTCTTGCCTGAGCGTGCATCTTCACGTGCTTTTCTTGCTGCTTCACGTGCTTCTTTTGCTTTAATCGCTTTTTTAATCAGCATCGTAGCTGAATCAGGGTTCTCTTCTAAGAAATAAGAAAGTTTTTCAGAAACAATTGAATCTACTGCCGAACGAGCTTCAGATGTACCTAGTTTACTTTTCGTTTGACCTTCAAACTGGAGCTTTTCCTCAGGAATTCGCACGGACACAACAGCCGTGAACCCTTCTCGAATATCATTTCCATCAAGGTTTTTATCTTTTTCTTTTAGAAGACCTGTTTTACGCGCATGGTCATTAAAGCTTCTCGTAATAGCGGTTTTAGCACCAGATTCGTGTGTGCCTCCATCTTTTGTTCGTACGTTGTTTACGAACGAAAGCATGTTTTCAGCGTATCCATCGTTAAATTGAAAAGCAAAGTCTACTTCAATGTTTTCAGTTTCTCCTTCAAAAGCAACTACAGGATGAAGGGTATCTTTTTCTTCGTTCAGGTAGGAAACAAATGATTCTAAACCATCTGGATATTTATAGCTTTCTTCCATGTCATGACGCTTATCAACTAATACGATCTCGAGTCCCTTTAATAAGAAAGCCGCTTCACGTAGACGTTCAGATAAGGTTTCGAAATGATAAGTCGTTGTTGAGAACATTTCTGGATCTGGTTTGAATTGAATTAATGTTCCACTTTTTCTCGTATTTCCTTTTCGTTCTAACGAAGTTACCGCCTTACCACCATTTTCAAAACGTTGATAATAAGTTTGCCCATCGCGGTAGATGGTTACCTCTAACCATTCTGATAGAGCGTTCACAACGGAAGCACCTACACCATGCAGACCTCCAGATGTTTTATATCCACCTTGTCCAAACTTACCTCCAGCGTGAAGCACGGTTAGTATGACTTCAGGGGTGGGTTTCCCTAAACTATGCATCCCTGTAGGCATACCACGTCCTTCATCACGCACAGAAATACTGTGATCTTTATGTATTGTTACCGTAATACGCTCGCCAAAACCAGCTAACGCTTCGTCTACTGCGTTATCTACAATTTCATAAACGAGGTGATGCAAGCCACGATGGTCTGTACTACCAATGTACATACCAGGTCGTTTACGTACAGCTTCTAACCCCTCTAAAACTTGAATTGAATCATCATTGTATTGTGTCGAATTCGTAACCAATCTATTTGTACTCCTTTCAATGCCCTTTTTACAATATTAGAACGAATGTTCGTTTTTGTAAATAAGGGCTCCTCCCTTGAGCCTGTATCTTATTTTAGCCTTTTTTTTCTTCTTTAGCAAATAGGTAAGTTGAAAGCAGCTTATGAAAGGCCTATTTGCAAAGAATAACATTTAGGTGTTTTCCCCACAGTTATTCACGCATCGATATCCTATTATAACTTATACATCAAATAAAAAAATCCCTGCCTTGACAGGGATTTCTTTAACAATTGTTTTATACGCCTAACGTAGCAGAATGGACAACTTTGATACATGTATCCATAATCGTTGTCACACCACGTTGCGTTAAATATTCGTAAGCATCCTCATGCTCAACACCTAGCTGTGCCCAGAATGCTTTTGGATCCACTTCAAATGCTTCTTTTGCAATCTCAGGTAAATATTCAGAGCGACGGAATACGTTTACAATGTCAATCGGCTCTTCTATTTGATCAAGTGAATCTACTGCCTTCACACCAAGTGATTCTTCAATAGTCGGATTTACAGGAATGATGTTATAGCCCGCTTCCTGCATCGATTTTGATACTTGATAGGATGTACGTGACGGATTGTCGGATAATCCCACAACGGCAATAGTTTTAGCATTTAATAAAATTTCCTTCATTTCTTGTTTGCCTGGATTTTTGATTCCCATGACGCATCCTCCTTTAGTCAATCAAGCCCTCACCCTGTAAGTAATTTCTCGCAACATCTTCAGGGTCTTTGTTTTGGAAATCAACTTTGTGATTCATTTTCTGCATTTGTTCTTTCGTTATTTTGCCACCAAGTTGATTTAAAATGCTCTCTATTTCAGGATATTTATCTAATGTTTCTTGACGCATTAATGGTGCGCCTTGATATGGAGGGAATAGATTTTTAGGATCTTCAAGTACATTCAAGTTATATTCGATCATATAACCGGCTGTGGCATATGCATCAATGACATCTACCTCCCCACTAGTGATCGCTTTTTGACGTACACCAGGTTCCATGGATTTCACATTAGCTAAATCCAAATTATAGAGCTTTTGCATACCTTTATACCCGTCCTCACGATCAATAAACTCAAGTGTAAATCCAGCTGTAACTTGATTTTCGATATTTTTCAGATCACCAATGGATTTCAAATTATTTTCTTTTGCATAATCTTGTTGTACAGCTACTGCATACGTGTTGTTATATTGCATTGGTTCAAGGAAAGCCATATTAAATTGTTGCTGCATACCTTCTTTCGCTTGTTGATATACATCAATTCTCTTATTACTGTTTGCTTGTTGCTCTAAAAGGGTTACAAGAGCAGTACCCGTAAATTCAGGATAAATATCAATATCTCCAACTTTCAATGCATTGAACACAAATGCTGTCTTACCAAATCGAGGCTTCAACTCAACATTTAGCTCTGTTTCTTCCTCAATAAGAAGTTTGTACATATTGATTAAAATCTCAGGTTCTGCACCAAGCTTGGCTCCTATAACAAGGTCTGTCTCTTGTACTTCTTCTGCTCCTTGTGTATCAATTACAAATGGTGTTGCAACAATAAGTGCTGCAATAATGATAAAAATGAGCAAGGATTTAAATCCTGATTTTGCACGTTCCGCCACTTTTTCATATCCTCGAAGAATCACATCTAAGAAAATGGCTAATAAAGCAGCTGGTATTGCACCTAATAATATCAGGTTCACTTCTGCTCCTCGATTAATTCCTAAAAGAATTAAGTTACCTAATCCACCTGCTCCGATTAATGCCGCTATTGTAGCTGTCCCCACAATTAATACCATAGAAGTACGAATACCAGCTATGATCACAGGCATTGCTATTGGTAGCTCTATACGAGATAAACGTCGTAAAGAGCTCATTCCCATTCCTTCAGCCGCTTCTTTTAAAGCAGGATCTACCTCTTTTATACCTGTATATGTGTTACGAAGGATTGGAAGTAATGCATAAAGAGTAAGAGCAATAATAGCATTATCTGTTCCTGTACCTATGGCTGGTATAGGGATTAAAAAGGCTAAAATCGCTAAGCTTGGTATGGTCTGTAATACAGCCGTTACACCAATGATGGGCTCTGCCAATCGTTTGGTACGCGTAAGGGCAAGCCCTAGTGGTACCGCGATAAGAATAGCAAGTAAAAGAGCAATTAAAGATAACTGCAAATGCTCCCAAATTAACTGCATTAATTCATCTTGTCGACTTTCGAAAACGGACATGAATTTACTCATTGTTGAATCACCCCGTTTTCCATCGTGGTTTGTTTCTGTAGATACTGAACAATGTCTTTATAAGATAACGTTCCAATAAACTCATTCTCTTTTACAACAGGAAGCACGGTGACATCTTGATTTTCAAATTCTTCAGTTGCTTTACTTAGATGCATTGCATTTGGAAGTGCTCTAAGATCTAATTTCTTTCCATTTTGAATAGCACCTTTATACCCATTCTTGTTATCTACAATCATATAAAGCGTTGAGTCCTCACTACTCAATGTATTCACTTCTGACTCTTGTACAACATGTGCTTGACTTCTGTCTACCATAACATCAACTGCTGTTTGCCATGGAGATTTTCGTTCACCCACGAAGCTTTTTACAAAGTCTGTTTGAGGATTAAGAATAAGTTCTTGTGGAGTAGATAATTGCTCAATCTGACCATCTTTCATTAAGCAAACACGGTCTCCTAACGCAAGTGCTTCATCAATATCGTGGGTTACAAAGACAATGGTCTTTTGGATTTCTTGTTGCAATTGTTGAATATCTTGCTGCAGCTGTTCGCGGCTTATAGGATCAAGCGCTGAAAAGGGCTCGTCCATTAGTATAATGTCCGGGTCTGCGGCTAAAGCTCTGATCACACCTACACGTTGCTGCTGACCTCCTGATAATTCGCTCGGCTTACGTTTTTTATATGTATTAGGTTCTAAGCCAACCATATCCATAAGATCTTCAATACGTTTGGAAAGTTTATTCTTTTTCCACTTCTTCATCTCTGGAACGATTGCGATGTTTTCTTCAATCGTCATGTGGGGAAATAATGCAATCTCTTGAAGGACATATCCGATATTCCACCGAAGTTCATCGATTTTATATTCTCGTATATCTTTATCATTAATAATAATGTTCCCTGATGTAGGTTCGATGAGGCGATTAATCATTTTCATAGACGTGGTTTTCCCGCAACCACTAGGTCCAATAAGTGTAAGTAGTTCCCCTTTATTTACCGTTAAATTTAGATCTTTAACAGCTTCTGTTCCGTCGGGGAACGTCTTGCTTACCGACTGAAATTCTATCATGGTTTACCTCCTTGAATGTCTTGAGCTTCAATTCCGACCAATTTGATCAGTGAAGCTTAACTATTATGATATAAAAAATAGGCATAGATGCATAGCATCTTGCCTATTCAATGTGCTTATTCGGATTTTTGTACAATTTTTCTGTGAGAGAGCTCTTCATCAAGCGTTTTCCAAGCCTCATCATCAGCGAAATATTTACTCCAAGTAGCTATTCCTGCTAATTGGAATTGATGTACGAGTTGTGCTCGTTTTGCTAAAGAAGTTTTATTTTCAAGCCACATTTTATAGGTGATTGATTTATCTGGTACTTGATATTCTACATAATCTTGCCCAGTACTCCTATCATATTTAGATTCCAAGTCTCGTTCTTTCATCCACTTTTCCGCTTCTTCCATAGTAAATGATTCAGAACTTACCTTTTTACCGTTTTCTCCCTGTTCAATTTTCCACAGTCTTGTATATAACGGCACTCCTAATATGAGGCGATCATGGGGTACAACTTGTAGCAATTGATTAAGATTCCGCTTCACCCATGGCAGACTACTTACACTACCAGCAACTTGAGAACTGCCCCAATGCTCATCATACGCCATAACCATGAGGTAATCCACAGCATCTGCTAGTTCTTCACGCTCATAAAATTTAGACCACATCGCACTCTCTGAAATGAATGTAATATCCATCGAAACAACTAACCCTGCCTCATGCGCAAGAGGAGTCAGCTCTCGTGCAAATTGAGTTAATTTTGGACCATCTTGTTCATACACATTTTCAAAATCAAGATTAAGTCCATCCAAGTTATATATTTCAGCATATTGGAGTAATTGTTTAATCATCTTTTGACGAGATTCATAGGTTGATAGAGCTTTTTGAGTCCTATCTGGTTCAAACGCATTCGAGAATAGGGCCCAAACTCTGTACCCTTTTTCATGAGCTTGATCAACATAGGATTTAGATGCAATATTACGAATATCGCCTTCTCCATTTTGCAACTCAAACCATGTAGGAGATAATACTTTCACACCTTCAAGATCAGGTTGTGATGTTGGGTTAGCACTTGCTTGATAAATCCCATCCCAAGTCACATGGACAGGCCATTCAATGCTTGGCTTAAATGGTATTTTGTTAGCCTGGACTTCTGCCTTGATTCGATCTGTACCGTTAAGCTGGACCACAGATTTTTTTAAATAGCCTGCAACACCATTCTCTGTCCGAACTTTAAAATACTCCTTGGTATCCTTCTCTATAAATAACTCAACACCTTCTGATAATTCAGCTACATAAGGAGACGTTAATGTAGGAGAGGTTCTCATTCTTCTTAAGTCCTCATCCTCGGTGGCTCTCATTGTTGCTTTCTGAAGGATTTGATCGTGCTCAAGAATTTGAACAGCTTTTGTGTCCTTGAAATAACGTATTTCCATTGGATAAACTTTTTGAAGCCACTCACTAGCTAAGTATAGGTTACCATTTTCTTGTTTAAGTACGGGAAATGAAAGCTTTTGCTTGCTATTATTCATATAGTAGTTTAATGAATCACTAGGCATCTGATAAACCTTCTGATCGGTGGTCATGATAACGGATGATGACTCTTCATCAAATTGAATTGAAGAATCTATATGTTGTTTGATAAAGGTATATGGAATATAAAGTTGATTTGAAAACATCGCTTGTTTATTGAAGATATCTTCTTCAAATATCATTGTATAGTCTTCTGTAAAGTATGGCACTTTTTCATCTGAAGGGAATGGATATACCACCCAAAATCCAATCGATGATAAAATAAACAAAAAAGCAAGTGAAAAAACAATTAGGGATGTTGTTCGATTCTTTTTCTTATTATACACTTCTGTTCTTGCCACGCTTGTATCCTCCCCCCTTTATTATGGTATAAAATTCTGTTAAATTTTGAAATAGTTTTTAGAAAAATTGATTTTATGTTCTTTCGATGGACGGTTTTTGATAGAATATAGAAAGCATGAAGCCGAAGGTAAAGGAGTTTTTAGATGAATTATGTGATTTTTGCACTTATTGCGTATGTTATTGGATCGATCCCATTTGGATTGCTTGTAGGAAAACTAGGGTATAAAATCGATATTCGTGAACACGGAAGTGGAAATTTAGGCGGGACAAACACATTTCGTGTACTAGGCGTCAAAGCTGGTCTTATTGTTACAATAGGAGATATTTTAAAAGGAACATTTGCCTCCCTTCTACCATGGTTAATGGGTCTTGATATAAACATTTTAATTATCGGGATCTTTGCCGTTATCGGACATATGTACCCAATCTTTGCGAGGTTCAAAGGTGGTAAAGCCGTTGCAACATCTGGTGGTGTAATATTAGCAGTTGAACCTGTTCTTTTTGTCATTATGCTTGCTACGTTCTTCTTAATGTTATATCTAACCAAATACGTATCTCTTTCCTCAATGGTAACAGGTGTTGTTACAGTCATTTCAGCCATTATTCTGCAAAACATTGGTTTGGTTATCGTTACAAGTATCCTCACATTATTTGTAATCTATCGCCATAGAACAAATATTAAACGAATTAAGGATAAAACAGAGCCTAAAATTAAATGGATGTAAAAAAAGCCAAAGCATACTGAACTGTATGCTTTGGCTTTTTTGCTAACCTATTTTGTATCATAATTCTTATTCAATTATATAGCAGTTATCTTGAATAAGCTGGTGCGGGATGGTTCCGTTACGTTTATGCAGATCGGCGGGCTGTGGAACGGGTTGCTTTCCCCGGAAGACCGATCGAGCTTCCTCGTCACTACGTTCCTGCGGGATCTCGCTCGCCCTTTCTACCGGAGGAGTCAACCCGTTCCACAGCCCACCTTGGCCAAATGATGAATAACAGAACCGCAGCGATGTTGAGAGGTCGATGCTTACGGACATCTGTTCCTTTATTTTGAACTTTTAAGGCATTACGAGAGTCGTTACGGACATATGATACCTTATTTGTGACAAATTGGTCTTTTTCAAGGTGATTTGAAGCAAATAACGGAATGAATGTCTGTAAGCTCTTCAATGAAGTTAGATTAAGATAAAATAACGGAACAGATGTCCGTAAGGTTAAGAAATCACACAACCAGAGTCCGTTAATCTCCATAAACGCAAAGGGGTGAGGGAAACGGCAAACTCCCGCGGTAGAAAGGGCGGCCGAGACCCCGCAGGAACGAAGTGACGAGGAGGATTGGACGGTCTTCCGCAGGAGTATTGCCGTTTCACTGAACCCCTCCCCCTCATAAAAGCAACGGACCTTCACCGCACAATATCTCGAAATCAAGTCTTCCAGATAAGGGGGCTATAGTGAAACTGGTCTTAAATATTACACAGTGAATAAAAAAAGCCATGAGGTTCCGCTTCCCCATGGCTGAATATTATTTTCATATTAGTAACCGTAAGTCCAGTCGATATCCGCTTCAAAAAAGCTAACTGGCCAAACACGTTCTGTTGTTTGACCTACACGTTCACACTTTGTTGTACGTGTAAACCCACCATTATCTTTCATGTCATCAAAAGTTTTACGATCTATATCTTCAAGCACGATTACATCTTGACGATCTGTGCTGAACAATGCTGTTCCTTTCATAGCTGTTTGTCACCTTCCCATATCATTGTTGATGCATCTATCATATGCAACGAAACACCTATTGCCAACCCATTTTCCCTAATTTGAAATTTTAAGATAATAGAAAGCGTTTACTGTAAAGGAATTCAGAATATCCTAGAAGATTTCTACAAAATATAGATATATTCTAATAGGTCGAGTACAATGGATAGGTATAAAAATTGAACAATTGACTAAGTATCATGTATACTTTTGAGTAGCTTTAGAAGAAGCTGAAAGGAGACATCACTATGAATCAGACGAACATTAACGCAAATAAACAACTCCCTCCTAAACATGAGCGCCATAAAATGTTCGGTTCAGTTCCAGCCGGACCTCGTACAAAGCCTGTTGAGAAGGAACAAATGGTGGATTTGCAAAATACAAAAAAAGATTTTTTATTTGATTTGGACGCAGTAGGAATTACAAATGTGAAGCACCCCATTAAGATAAATAGTTCCATGAAGCCAGAAATCCAAACAACAATTGGAAACTTCCGCTTTTCATCTAGTATTGGGAAAGGAAGTAAAGGAACGAACATGAGTCGTTTTACAGAACAGCTTGATCAATACCACAATGAAGGTTTTGCCATTGACCTAGAGACCTTAAAACGATTCACAAAAGAATTAGCTGGTCGTCTCAAACAAAAGGATGCTGAGGTCGAAGTTACCTATCCTTGGTTTTTCGAACGCAAAGGACCGTTTTCTGACCTTGCTGGTATGAACCACGCTGATGCGACAATGAAAGTTCAATATCATGAAGATACAGGGTATGATATTGAGGTGAGTCTGAAAGGTACTATTACTACTCTTTGTCCTTGCTCTAAAGAGATCAGTGAATATTCTGCTCACAACCAACGCGGACAAGTGACCATGTCTGTTAAGCTTACTGACGATTTTGATGAGAATCAAACAGACTGGAAAGCTGCTCTTTTAGAAGCATCTGAATCGAATGCAAGCGCGCGGATTCACCCTGTTCTAAAACGTCCTGATGAAAAAGCTGTAACCGAACAAGCATATGAAAACCCTCGTTTCGTTGAGGATATTGTACGATTAGTAGCAGCTGACCTTTATGAACTTCCTTACGTTGAGAAATTCTATGTTTCTTGTCAAAATGAAGAGTCCATTCACCTTCATGATGCGATTGCTGAAGTTACCTACGATAAAACACAAGAGTAAATTAAGGATGAGACCACTATGAAGCATGTATTTTTATGGATAATACGCTTTTATCAAAAAATCATATCTCCTATCAAGCCTCCTACATGCCGTTTCTATCCAACATGCTCGCAATATGGGGTCGAAGCAATACAACGCTTTGGAGCGATCAAGGGTGGCTATTTAACCATTAAACGAATACTCAAATGTCAGCCATTTCACGCTGGTGGAATCGACCCTGTTCCTGAAAAAGAAAAAAAGAGGAAATCACAATCTTCGTGATTTCCTCTTTTTTAGGCTTTGGATTGTTTTTTGAACAATAGGATTCCAACAATAATTAATATGAGCGTCATGCCGAAGCAACGATTGGTGTTATAGCATTAAGTTGCTGCATATTTTTAGAGAAGCCGTATAAAAACATACCAATTGCCATGGTGGCCATCACCTTTTAACTATTAGTACGAATGAATCATACTCTTTGTTTCATCCTAATAAATAAATCCCTATGTTTGAAACGCCTCTTTTAGTGTAATACGATAAAGGAGCACATAATCCCTACTAGGAGTTGAAGGAATGCAATTAAAAGTAGCAGAAGAAGCAGCACAATGGTATAAAGATGAATTAGAATTAAGTGATAACGACTCCCTTCGTTTCTTTGTTCGCTATGGGGGCGTTGGCGGATTAAAACCAGGATTTTCTCTTGGAGTTCGCCCTGACACAGCACAAGAGCCCATTGCAGAGACAACCGTTGATGGCGTACACTTCTATATCGAACAAGATGACGCGTGGTATTTTGACAACCACAGTGTGAAAGTAACCTATGATCCCAAAATGCAAGAACCTGATTTTGAATATGAAGAAGAGCAAGAATAAATGTTTCCTAAGAAAAATCCCTGTCTAGCATGAAACAGGGATTTTTTTTTGTACTTTTTTATGGTTTAATATTGTTACTTTTTTTGCATTCAATATTATTTAATGTTCGGAGTTGCTACTAAGTATGGGTCATTAATATCTACATTTTTGTTTCTTATTTATTTATATTACCACTTCGGAGTTACTACTTAGTTTCTAAAAGAGTTTCTCTAAGATCAGAAAAAAAGCCTTGCCATAGAGACAAGACTTTTAACATGTTTTTATTTTTGGCGCTCCATTGCTCTGATAAATTTAAAAAGAAATGATGTTAGAGGCTTGAACTGATCGGAGAAAATCCCAATAAATTCTGCGAATAAATGAACAAGTATTAACACAATTCCTACTACTAACAAGGATAGCAAAATGTTTGTATATAAAACTAATACAGCAAAACATGAAAAGATAAATGAGATCGCATAAATGATTAACACGGTTGTCCGGTGTGAAAAACCCAGATGTAAAAAACGATGATGCAAATGATCTTTATCAGGTGATGAGATCGGCACACCTTTCAATTTCCGTCGGATCATTGCATAAAACGTATCCATCAAAGGGATCCCTAAAATAATGATCGGTACTAAAAAGGATACAAGTGTTACCTGTTTTAACTCGAGCAATGAAAGAACCGCAAGTGTATAACCTAGAAACAAAGAACCTGAGTCCCCCATAAAGATACGGGCTGGGTAAAAGTTATAAGGTAAGAACCCAAGCAATGCTCCTATCAGTAAAAGCGATGTAAAAGCTAACATCATGTTCCCCAATAATAATGAAACTACAAATAACGCACCAAATGAAATGGCAGATACACCTGAGGCAAGTCCATCTAAGCCATCTATAAAGTTCACCGCATTCGTCATTCCAACAATCCAAACGAAAGTAATGGCAATTCCAAACCAGCCTACGTACAATCCATCTTCTATGAATGGCAAGGATATAACATTAATGCTAAGACCGTAATAAATAGGGATCAAAGCAGCAATCATTTGACCAAATAATTTATACAAAGGTCGAATATCAACTGCATCGTCAATACTACCTGTTATAACGATGATGAGACCACCCAATAAGATGGAATTTCCTATTATGGTGGATTCAAAAGTCGTAAAATGATCGGCAATTAAGTAACTTAGTGAAAAAGATATGTAAATGGCTATGCCGCCTAAATAAGGCATCACTTTTTTATGAACTTTGCGATCACTATTAGGTTGATCAACGATATTCAAGTGAAAAGCTAATCTTCGTACAAATGGTGTTATGATAAGGCTTATAATAATCGGTATAATAAGAGTTATGACATAATTCATTAATGCTTACACCTCTGAATCCTTTAATATAAAAGAGATATAAAAGATTTTAGTCTCTTTAATGTTCTTAGATAACACTCTTATTATACCTTCCATGTCTATATAAAGATATGATCTATTGAAAAAAATGTATAATTTATTACCATTTTGATGAAATAAGTGAAATTATCACAGAGGTTAAATCATTGAGATTCTTCAATTATAGCCCCCTTATGTGGAAGACTTGGATTCGAGATATAGGTTCGGAGGAGTCCGTTGCTTGTATGAGAGTAAGGGGGTCAGTGAAACGGCAATACTCCTGCTGCCCCACACGACGTGGGGTAGGTCGACGTTGCCACACGATGTGGCGGTCTTAGTCGATCTTCATTATTTACTTTCAGCCTCCTCGTTCACTCCGTTCTCTGTGGGGTCTCATCTGCCCTTTCTACCACTGGAGTTTGCCGTTTCCTTCCCCCCTTTGCGTTTATGAAGAATAACGGACCCTAATGTGTGAGTTCTAAACCTTACGGACATTTATTCCGTTATTTTGAACTTTTAAGGCATTTCGAGAGTCGTTACGGACATATGGTACCTTATTTGTGACAAATTGGGGTTTTTCAAGGTGATTTGATGCAAATAACGGAATAAATGTCCTCAAGCATTTCCTCACATTATCTCTGCGGTTCCGTTAATCACCATTCGGCTAAGGTGGGCTTGGGAACGGGTTGACTCCTCCGGAAAAACGGGCGAGCGAGACCCCGCAAGAAGCGTAGCGGATGAGGAGGCTCGATCGTTCGTCCGGGGAAAGCAATCCGTTCCCAAGCCCACCGCACTCCACAATAGCAACGGAACCGCCTATCTCACTAAAACAGTTATTCCATATTACTGCCATATAACTGAATAAAATAATTTATGTGAACCTGTGTTTTTACAAATACATCGAAAAAACTTTTTAAAATAAAACTCGCTCATAATTATGAGCGAGTTTAATCAAGATTGAATTTTTTTAGTTGGTCTGTTTTTCCTTCTGCTTGTAAGATAGTCCGCTGTCTCTCGCCAAGTAAATCGAAATGAGGGTACTCCGGATCCTGATGTATCCACTCAGGTTTCAAACCATATTGCTTCCCCCATTCAATTAACTTGTCTTGATCGACGCAACCGACCTTGGTAACGGTCTTAGCATCTGGAAAACGCTCATCAATCCAAAAGTGTGTTAAAAAAGCAATGTTTCCATTTTTCACATCACTTTTCCACCTTTTTAATTCCTCACGTTTAAGTCCAAAGGCCACTCTACTCGTCTCCTTTAGCTTTTAAATACGCTTCGTGCCAATCTGGAAAAGACTTACGAACTGAAATAGGCTTAAATGAGTCCTTCTTGACACAAACGTGCTTTGTACTTCCTGTAACAGCTGTTTCCCCTTCTGGAGTTAAAATTTCATACCCATACGTTACTTTCAAACCATCATACTCTTTTAACCAGGTTTTCACTCTTGCCGTTTGACCATATCGTAATGGTCTCTTAAACTGAATATCAGCATCAACAAGAGGCGATAATACACCGCTCTCTTCCATTTCATGATAACGAAAACCTAAGTCTTCGATGAATTCAGTTCGTCCAATTTCAAACCACACAAAATAATTTGCATGATAAACAACTCCCATTTGATCTGTTTCAGCGTATCGTACTTTTACTTCTGATGTTGTAATCATCATATTTCTCTCCCCTTTACAGCATTCCAAGCATTCTGTACATCATCTTTACTTAAGATGTGGAATGAGTCAATTTGTTCAGCCTCATCAATGCGAAGGGCCTGGTATTGAATGGATTCATCAACAAGGTTTTTAACAAAACGACCGTTTCCTTCTACAGAATGTTGTTTATATTGTTCTGTTAAGAATGTAATAGCTTCATCGCTTAATTCATATTGATATTGCTTGGCTTGATAAAGTGTAATATCCACCAATTCATCTGCTGTATAATCTGGGAAGTGGAAAAATTTCTTGAAACGGGAAGACAGACCTGGATTTGACTGAATCAACGCTTTCATCTCTTGTTTGTAGCCTGCCAAAATCACAACTAAGTTTTCATTATGCTTGGTCATTTCATCTACTAGTGTATCAATCGCTTCTTTTCCAAAATCGGTAGATCCTGATTTAAATAGAGAATAAGCTTCATCAATAAAGAGAACACCCCCAAGGGCTTCTCGTATTTTTTTCTTGGTTTTCATAGTAGTTTGCCCTATATAGCCAGCGACTAAGTCACTACGAGAGGCTACAACTACATGACCACGCTTTAGTAAACCACAATTCTTCAGGATTTGAGCATAAATGTGAGCCACCGTCGTTTTGCCAGTACCAGGATTTCCTGAAAAAACTGCGTGAAGTTGAATTGGAACAGAAGGTAAACCTTCTTCCTTTCTTCTTTGTTGTAAGCGCACAAATGAAGACAGCTTTTTCACTTCATCCTTAACGGGCTGCAATCCAATTAAGCGTTCTAGCTTATGGATAGGAGATTCCTCCTCTTTATCCTGATCGAATAAAGGATCAAAGTCATCGCCTTCAATTCGCATGAAATCCAATAATCCTGTTTCAGAAGGATCTCCAGATTCTGTTGCACCTTTTTGAAAAATCGTTTGTAAGATAATGTTTCTTACCGTACGTGCATTACCAAACGTATCATCTACTTGCTGTTTTTCGATGGCTGTTTCAAGTTTTGCAAGACTTTTCTCAGTTAGGAAATAGTCATTTTCTAACGCAGTCGTTTCTCCGATATAAACAAGTTCATCTAAATTATAATTCGGAAGAGTCATGTGATTTTGTTCTGGAAAACGACTTCGGAGACCAGGGTTTGCCCAAAGAAACTGACGCATTTCTTCTGGATAACCAGCGAGAATTACAGCAAACTTATCTCCATACTCTTTACTCGTCATAGCAGAAACAAGTGTATCAATGGCGGCCTGGCCATAATCATTTCCGGACTGCCCTTCTCTTTTTAAGCTATAAGCTTCATCTATAAATAAAATACCACCGATCGCTTGTTGTACGTAATTCATCGTGTTTTCTTCCGTTTGTCCAACATAAGATCCCACTAAATGTGATCTGTTAACTTCAATAACCTCTTTTGTATCAAGTAATCCCAGATCATAGTAGATATTTGCTAACAAGCGAGCCAATGTTGTTTTACCAGTACCAGGGTTACCCGTAATGATCATATGAAGTTCAGGTTCGTCATTCATATGAAACCCAATGTCTTTTCGTTGCTGTTGATATTTTAAATAGTGATAATACCTATGGATGTATGATTTGATTTCATCTAATCCAACCATGTCATCTAATTGGCTTAAAGGGTTTTTTTCTTTTTGATCTTGCAAACCTTCAGGTAATTCACTTTCCAAATGATGAGTTAGTGATTCAAGCTTACGTAACCACTGATTTATAGTAGTAGCTGAAACATGATTCACACCATTCATTTGGTTTGCTAAAAATGGTTCTAATTCTTTTAGCAATTCATCAAAAGCTTCTTGTCCATTTTTTAAGAGAACCTGAATTTGTGAATCACTATTAGAACGGTATAGTGAGTATCCACCAGTAGACCATTCTTCTTCAAGCTTCTCCACTTTTTCATGGATTAGTTGAAGTTTTTTTCGCTTAACGGATTGGTGATCGGTTTCGTGTATAAATAAGTCACGAAAATCTTCATCTTTTAGTAACTTTATATGTTCTTGTACTTCTACGAGTTCAAATAATTGATCAATAATAGCATCGGAAGGATTTACATCTCTAGCCTTTTGAACAAATTCTTTAGCAATCGCATCTTCATGAAGTGTAGTCCGTTTCATACGATGAAAAGCAACCAATGCATATATCTTACTCACTGTTTCTTCACTTAACTTGATTGTGTTTTGTTCAAAAGCATCTGCATAGCGAAGCGCTACCGTTTCATCTAATGGAGGTTGATGGGATAAATCATTCCATGCTTGTAAGTTATCTATAGTTTGTTGATCGATGTTCATGTCATCATCCTTCCATACATAATCCAATAACCCATTTTATCATAGGTGCTTAAGAAAGTTGATGATCTTGCATAAAAGATGTTACAAAAGGCGTAAGCGCCTGTTTAGCAACGAAGGGACTGGACTGAGCCAGATTAACCAAACTTGCTGATTGGCAAGCCGGTAGGCGCAGACAGAAGCTTAGTTGCCGTGGTACTTTAACCTAGAAATTTTAACTACGTCGAAATACTCCTTAGCTAAAATTGCATGTCATCAAATGTGTAAAGGAAACACAAATTGCAAAACAATTTGTGTTGACTTATCGAACGGAGGCGAGGGAAGTCCATTCGTTGCTGAGCGCTGGAGCTAGACATCTAGGAACTATATTAACGAAGGAAGAGCCCTGTCATTGGACAGGGCTCTGAGTCATGCTATTTTTTTTGATCTTGCTGATGTCGTGCTTCATCCTTAATTTCATTACGCATAGCGTTAATGGATTCTTCACGACGTTTGTTTTTGTCTATAATCTGTTGTTTGGCTTCCCCTTCAGAAAACTGCATAGTATCATGGGCAGACTCTAAATTTTGAATGGTGTTTTGAACCATTTCTTGAAGCTTTTCAACGTTATCACTACGATCATCTGGATTTGCATATTGTTGATTTTGTTTGCGTTGACTCATGAATGAATTCCTCCTATTTTTTCCCTTTAGTTTTAATGACTTTCGGCTTTACAGGAGAATCCATCTCCATTTTTGAGCCTTTATTTGAATGGATGTTACGTGGTTGTGTTCCTTTATGGTTCGGTGCGAATTGTGACGGATCGCGTTTCGGATTACTCATCACGAATGCCCTCCTTTCTTGTTTAAGGAGTACATGTTTATTTTGATGCTGAATCGGTTTAAATATACAAAAACAGATAGCCGAGACGACTATCTGTTTAAGGAATCATTCATACGTTTTTCTATTTTTTCTTCAATTTTACTCATTTGCTTTTTATCTTCTACAATTTGTTTTCTATTCATTTGAATAAGCTCTTCAAATGTTGGTTTGCGTTTACGTACCAAAGGAAATCAACCCCTTATCCTTTTTAGAACAAGGATTGACTTAATTGTCAGAAAATATACATCATTATTTTAATTCGTCCATTTTCTTTTCCATAAAGGATTTGGTCATTGGACCTACCTTACGAGGCGCTTGAATTAAACCATCAGAACCAATGAAATAAGTTGTTGGTAAAGCTGTAGCACGAAACTGTGTATTTGCTTTAAGTTTTGGATCTAACAAAACCGTAAATGTGTATCCATTTTCTTCTACAAATTGTTTTACTTTTTCTACTCCCTTTTCAGTACCAGTCGCATTTATGGCAATGATTTTGACATCATCTCCGTATTTTTCATGAAACTCCTGCATTTCTGGCATTTCAACTCGACAAGGTGGGCACCATGTAGCCCAAAAGTTTAAAAATAATTTTTCTCCTTTAAAATCAGAAAGTTGAACGGTCTCTCCATCCAATGTTTTTAGTTCAACATCTGGCATGGCTTCTCCAACTTTTAACCCTTCTGGTGCATTTGGTGGTGTCATACCAGTCCCTTCAGAAGAAGAAATGTTTTGATCTTCATTTAATGAAGGGTTACTTGAATCATTTTGGTTCTGTAACACTGTGTAAACGGTCATCCCAAAAAGCACAAGTAGTACAGTAGCAGCAGCTATTCGTTTAAGCATTATGTTCACTTCCTTTAATTAGACGAAAATCAAGGACCAATAGAGTGATTCCTAATAGGAATGCTCCCCAAAGTGTCCAATCATTCATATGTATGTTCCCATTTATGATATCATGTCCAATCCACCCAGCAACAGCCCACTGACCAATACGAATCGAACTTTTGTTACTTTTGAATCTGTTTGAGAAGAAAAAGAAAATAGCTAAAGTAATAAAATAAACTCCAAATACTATGTCTCCCCAGTAAAGGGAATACATCCATATGTACAGCACTTGAAATGCCCCAAACAAGATTAAGCCTGAAAATATAAAAGTATTTTGAATAAACTCAGATGGAATGCTCTGCTTGGTAAGAGCTTTTCTATAAAAGATATAAGCTACAAGAACTCCCACAATCCATCCTACAGCTCCTCCATCAAAGTAAATTAATCTCAGCGGATCTTGGATACCCTCTATAGGATGAGAAAGAATATAGCTGAACTTCCATATGATGATGATCATAAGAATAGATTGAACCCATTCACTTAAGATGACCTTTTTATCATTCAACTTGTAATGCGATAAGAGACCATATGTTATTAGTAAAGAAAAGGTAAGACTAAGTAAAAGGATGATATATGAACCTTGAATGAGAAATGGCCCCAGATTAAAATCAAGCATAAACTTTTCTCCTATGTCTGATAAGATATGGTTTTATAGTACGTTGAAGCCGCCTCTATTGTAAAGTCAATTGCTCTTATTGTTGGATAATAGTCACATAAACATTGATTTATATCAAAAATCGTTATTCCTCTATAGCCCCCTTATCTGGAAGACTTGATTTCGAGATAAGGTGAGTATGGTTCCGTTGCTTTAATGGAGTGCGGCGGGCTGGGAAACGGGCTGCTTTCCCCGGACGAACGATCGAGCCTCCTCACTCACTTCGTTCCCTGCGGGGTCTCGCTCGCCCGTTTTTCCGGAGGAGTCAGCCCGTTTCCCAGCCCACCTTAGCTGTATTTAGGTTAACGGAACCGCAGCCTAATAAGTATTTCTGTTTTGATTTGTTAGTTGCACCTTAATTAGATTGAAGAAGATTTGAATCCTGAGATAAAGCTTGTTTATAGCATTTCTGATCTCCATATAATACTTCTGATGCTCTATGGAAGATCAACTAATTAGAGCTGGGGTCGTTAACCTACATACCAATGGGGGGAAGGAAACGGCAAACTCCCGCGGTAGAAAGGGCGGCCAAGACCCCGCAAGGAGCGTAGCGGATGAGGAGGCTTGGACGGTCTTCCGCAGGAGTATTGCCGTTTCAATGACCCCCACGCCTCACAAACGCAACGAACCCACCATCTCACTCAGAAGCTTATTCCAGATTACTGCCATATAACTGAACAAAGTTTATACCAATTTCCCTAACAGTATTTCTAAAATTAAAAATGCAACAGCCTCGTTTAGAGACTGCTGCATAATAATCCTTATTAGTTTGTCGCAAGTTTGTCGCGAAGTACTTTTTGAAGGATTCCGCCGTTACGATAGTAGTCGATCTCAACGTTACTATCGAAGCGTGCGATGACATCAAATTCAGTTTTGTTACCTTCTTCGTCAGTAGCAGTTACCTTAACAAGGTCATGTGGTTTTACATTTTCATCGATATCGATGTTAAATGTTTCTTTACCAGTTAGACCAAGAGAATCTGCACTGTCGGCTTCTTTAAACTGAAGTGGAAGTACGCCCATCATTACAAGGTTAGAACGGTGGATACGCTCAAAGCTCTCTGCAATAACCGTTTTAATACCTAATAGGTCAGTTCCTTTTGCTGCCCAGTCACGGGAGCTTCCCATACCATAGTCTTTACCTGCAACTACAATTAGACCTGTTCCGTCTTGCTTGTATTTCATCGCTGCATCGTAAATCGGCATTACTTCTCCAGTTGGCCAGTATGTTGTATAGCCACCTTCAGTTCCTGGAGCTAATTTGTTACGGATACGGATATTAGCGAATGTACCACGCATCATAACCTCATGGTTACCGCGACGGGAGCCATAAGAGTTAAAGTTACGAGGAGAAACGCCTTTTTCCTGCAAGTATTGACCTGCTGGCATATCCTTTGCAATAGCACCTGCTGGAGAGATGTGGTCTGTTGTTACAGAGTCGCCAAACTTCCCGATCATTTTCAGGTTGTTTAAGCTCTTCACAGCAGATGGATCTTTTGATAAGCCTTCAAAGAATGGTGGGTTTTGAATGTAAGTAGAATTCTCATCCCAGTCATATAGAGGCTGATCCGTTGTATTAATTTCATTCCATTTTTCGTTGGAATCGAAAACATTTTCGTATTCTTTACGGAAGATCTCAGGGTTTACACTGCGATCAATTTCCGTTTTAATTTCATCCATTGTAGGCCAGATGTCATCAAAGAATACATCATTACCATCTTTGTCTTGACCGATTGGTTCATTACGAAGGTCAACATCTACTGAACCAGCTAGTGCATAAGCCACAACAAGCGGTGGTGAAGCAAGGTAGTTCGCTTTCACAAGTGGGTGAATGCGTCCTTCAAAGTTACGGTTACCGGAAAGAACAGAAGAAACTGTTAGATCATTGTCTGCAATTGCCTGTTCAATTTCTTCAGCAAGTGGTCCGGAGTTACCGATACAAGTTGTACAACCATAACCAACTAGGTTAAACCCTAGAGTTTGAAGTGGTTCCATTAAACCGGAATCCTCTAGGTAGCGTGTAACAACTTTAGAACCAGGTGCTAGAGATGTCTTAACATATTCAGGTACTTCTAGACCTTTTTCAACCGCTTTTTTCGCAACTAAGCCTGCACCAAGCATAACATGTGGGTTTGAAGTGTTCGTACAAGATGTGATGGCTGCAATAGCAACAGCACCTGTCTTCATTGTAGACTTCTTACCATTCGGATGCTCAATCGTTACTTCTTTTTCTTTCTCTTTCTCAGAAAGACCGAAGCCTTGGTTTCCTTCAGGCGCAGTTAAGGCTTGATTGAAAGATTCTTGCATTTTAGATAGTGGAATTAAATCCTGTGGACGCTTTGGACCAGATAGGTTTGGTTCAAGCTCAGTAAGATTAATTTCCACTAGATCCGTAAATTGTGGATCTGGTTGATCAGGAGAGTAGAAAAGATCATTCTCTTTACAGTATTGTTCTACTACTTTGATATGCTCTTCGCTACGACCTGTTAAACGTAAGTATTCAAGGGATTCTTCATCTACTGGGAAGAAGCCACAAGTTGCACCGTATTCAGGTGCCATGTTTGAGATTGTAGCACGGTCAGCTAGTGGCATATCTTTCAGCCCAGGACCGAAGAATTCAACAAACTTACCTACAACGTTTTTCTCACGTAGCTTTTGTGTAACTTTTAACGCAAGGTCGGTTGCAGTAGTACCTTGTGGTAAGCTTCCAGTTAGTTTTACACCAATTACTTCTGGAGCTGGGAAGTATGAAGGCTGTCCAAGCATTCCTGCTTCAGCTTCAATTCCACCTACACCCCAACCAAGAATTCCAAGACCATTGATCATAGTCGTGTGGGAATCGGTTCCAACTAGAGTATCTGGGTAAGTATCATATTCACCTTGTTCGTTTTCTTTAGCATGTACAACGTTTGCAATGTACTCTAAGTTAACTTGGTGAACGATTCCAGTTGCAGGCGGTACCGCTTCGTAGTTATCGAAAGCTTTCTTCGCCCAGTTTAGGAATTCATAACGTTCTTTGTTACGTTCAAATTCTAATTCCATATTTACACGTAATGCATCCTGCGTACCGTATTGGTCAACCTGTACAGAGTGGTCAATTACAAGATCAACCGGAACCTCTGGATTGATTTCATCAGGACTTCCACCCATGTCTACCATTGCCTTACGTAAAGACGCAAGATCTACAACTGCTGGTACACCTGTGAAGTCTTGAAGGATAACGCGAGATGGTTTAAATGGAACATCTACGCTTTCAAAATCCTTGCTTCCCCATTTAGCAAGTTTTTCAATATGCTCTTTTTGAATAACCTCTCCATCATACTGACGAAGAACAGATTCAAGTAATACACGAATGGAATATGGAAGACGTGAAATATCTCCATATCCAGCGTTTTCGAGAGCTTTTAGCTGGTAATAGTTGTACGTTTTACCATTCAGTTCAAATTGCTTTTTTGCATTATAAGCATCATTCACTGCCATGTTTGTTTACCCCCTCAATTAAATTTCATGAAAAGCCCTATATAAGACTTCTCCTACCCCAATAATTCGCTTTCTTTATGTACTGAAAGCCAAATCCGCAACTAACATTTTATATGAAAACGATTTATAAGTAAATTATTTCGTGTCAATTTTCTCATAATAAGAGTGAAATACGTAGGTGATCCTACGAAAATATGGAGGTGATCATCATGGGTAACAAACGTAAAGCAAACCACATTAGACCTGGTATGAATGCAGCGAAAGGTCAAGGGCAAGGTGCCGGATACAACGAAGAAACTCCTCAGATCCCTTTAACAGCTGAAGAACGACAAAATAATAAGAAACGCAAAAAAAATCAATAATAAAAAAGTCCTTCCCATTTTTTTGTGAGGAAGGACTCTTTTAATTATTCTTCAAGCTCAGACATAATTTGATTTAATTTTTCTTGGTATTGCTTTAGCTGCTTTTCCTGGTGTTCACTTGCAACACTTAGTGCTTTATCGATTTGTTGATAGGCTTCATTGACCTCTTGTGTCAGGTGACCTAATTCTTTTCCATAGTCCGCTCGATTAATGGCTTCAATACGTTGTTTATTAGCTTTTTCAGCTTGCTCATACCCTTGTTGAGCAGCTTGGAATGCCTGTTGTTTATTTTTATGATGTGGCATTTCTACTCACTCCTTCATGTTGATGCACCTAGTTTATGTAGTGAGTAGAAATCCATGCATTGGCGCGTATAGACCACAACATTCTTTCAAAACCTAGTATTGAAAGGAGGGATTACAATGTCCGGAAAACCAAAAGGACCAAAACAGCAAGAGCGCCCTAACCTTCCTAAAAGCCCTCAACAAGGATATGGAGAAAAATTGAGTGGATCGCATAAAGTGAAAAATCGTAACCATTCACGCCAAAAGAAACACTCTTCACACGATTTGTAATTGTTGGTCAATCGACTTAACAATGTAAACCAATTCTGATTGTTCTTCCTCTGTCAGTGTTCGAAAATCGATGAAAAGCTGTTCATTGTAGTATCGCGTGATCACACTTGGTTCATGCTTCCTAAGCTTTTGTTCAATCTTTTCAGCACTGACAGATTTCTCTGTTAAAGCAACTCCTGCGGAAGGAATAAGTACTTCTGGCATTGTGCCTCCTCCTACTTGAGCTTCAGAATCGATGACACTTAACTTAAAATGTTCTAATTCTCCTACACGTTCAATAAACTGTCGAGCTTGTTCTTGAATATCTCCTTGTGATTTTCTTAAGTCACGAATAACAGGTATCTGATTTTCTTCTCTCTTTGCATATTGTTTAAACGTTCCCTCTAATGCTGCCAATGTCATTTTATCTACACGAAGTACACGAGCTAATTGATGTTTTTTTAAGCGATCAATATATGATTTCTTCCCAGCAATGATACCTGCCTGTGGCCCCCCTAGTAATTTATCACCACTAAAAGAAACTAGGTGAGCTCCCTCATTTAAAATTTTTCGAACGACTGGCTCTTCCCCTATACCTTCTTCATGAAAAGCATGGAGCGCACCACTACCTAAATCTTCATAATACAGCTTCTCATTTTCTTGAGCGAGTTGAACTAACGACTCCCGATCCACTGACTGAGTGAAGCCTAGAATTTTAAAATTACTTGTATGTACTTTCATTAGCATAGCGGTCTCTTCATCAATTGCATTCTCATAATCAAAAAGATGTGTCTTATTCGTGGTACCAACTTCAACTAGTCCTGCCCCACTCTCTTCCATGATCGATGACACGCGAAAACTTCCACCAATCTCAACAAGTTCTCCTCTTGATACAACCACATTTTGATTTTTAGCGAAAGCTGTTAAGATCATGTACACTGCAGCAGCATTATTATTCACAACCATGGCCGCTTCAGCACCCGTTAACTCCATAATCAAGTCTTCAACGATATCGTGCCTTGAACCTCTTGTCCCCTGTTCTAAATTATATTCTAAGTTTGAATAGTGACTTGCGACTTCCACAACTCTTTTCACAGCTTCTTCACTTAATCGTGCACGCCCTAAATTGGTATGTAATATCGTACCGGTAGCATTTATAACACGCTTTAAATTTGGTGTATTCCATTGTTGGATGGTTCTATAAACACGTGAGAGGATCTCTTCTTCTATCCCATTTTCATGTTCAGGCTTCCAATGGCCAGTTAAAATATCATTTCGAAGAGCGTTTGTTTCTTGTTGTAAAAAGGATGTTAGTTGATTGTTATTTACGTAAAATTTTTCTTGTATTTGTCTTACTTTTATATGATTTTGCAACTCATGTATTGGTGGGATATTTCTTAAAAACTTTTGCATGTTTTTCCTCCTTTCTTGATCTGTCTAGTATAAAAAAATGCATACCCTTTTCCGGATATGCATCGGTTACCCTTCGTTAAGTACTCATTTTAGAGAAAAGTTCTTTCTCATTCGGAAATTCACCTGTATCGAGCTTAGAGTAAATCTTCTCTCCATTAACAGTAACCTCAAAAGCCCCTCCGCTACTTGGAACTAAGGTTAATTCTTCAATGTCATGACGGAAATGCGAAAACATGTTTTCTGCGAAACTCGCAGCTTTAGGTGCATAGTTTCACTTCATGCAGAATTCTATGGATACCTTATACGTCATACAACATCCTCCTTATTAACTATATATAATTTATTGTATTGAACATTTCTTCTTTTTGCAAAATAACATACTTCATGTATATAGAAATTTTTTGTACACTAGACTAGAGAGAAGGAGGTGCTGAACCATGACACAAGAAGAAAAAATCCGTCTAACAACATTGTCTACAAAAGCTGGTTGAGGATGCAAATTAGGTCCTGATGACCTGACGCAAGTTTTGCGTCACGTAGAAAATAGTAAACAAGACTCCAATTTATTAGTAGGTCACGACACCTCTGATGATGCTGGTGTATATCGATTAACAGATGAGTTAGCGATGATTCAAACACTTGATTATTTTACACCGATTGTGGATGACCCATACATGTTCGGTCAAATATCAGCGGCAAATGCCCTCAGTGATGTGTATGCTATGGGCGGAGAAGTCAAAACAGCACTAAATATAGTAGGTTACCCAATAAAAAAATTGGGCCCAGAATTGTTAGGACAAATTCTTCAAGGTGCACAGGATAAAGTTCATGAAGCTGGTGGGGTTATTGTCGGTGGACATTCTATCGATGACCAAGAGCCTAAATTCGGTTTATCTGTTACTGGGCTTGTTCACCCTGAACGTATATATACAAATGCAGGTGCACAGACAGGGGATGTACTGGTTTTAACAAAGCCAATAGGCGTTGGCATCCAAACTACCGGAATTAAGCGTGAGAAGCTCACTAAGGGGCAAATCAACGACGTGTCTATTGTTATGTCCGAATTAAACCAAAAAGCATCTGAAGCTCTTCATGACTTTGAGGTTCATGCAGTAACAGACGTAACTGGTTTTGGTTTATTAGGTCACGGTAGTGAAATTGCCCGAGCAAGTGATGTGTCTCTTCATTTTCATTATCAAGATATCCCAGTACTTCCTGGTACTAAGGAACTTGCTAAAGATGGTGTCATCCCCGGTGGATCAAAGAAAAATCACACCTGGTTAAAAGAAGATGTAATCTATGATGACTCTTTAACGGATATCGATCAATTGATTCTTTGTGATGCGATTACTTCAGGAGGTTTACTCGTTTCAATGCCTGAAGAGGAAGCTAAACAATATATTCAAAAGCTAAAAAATGAGGAAATTCGTGAGGCTACGATTATTGGGAAAGTAGTTGAAAAGCAAGACAAGCTTATTTATGTTGATTAATCAAATAATATTAGAAGCCGCTTGGAAATTATCCAAGCGGCTTTCTTTTAGAGCCATTCTCTCTTGTCATTTACTCGTTTTGTTATTGCTTTTTCATCTATTACTTCTAAAAGTGGTATTAAATATTTTCTTGATACGCCCCAGACATCTTTTGCTTCTTTCAAACTGAAAGATTGATTTGTGTTATTTTTTAGGGTCTCGATGGCACGATCCAACACTTTTAAATCTAGCAGGTGCTTGTCATCTAAACGAACGACTATACTTTGCTCTATAAGGAATCCTTCTAGCTCATCATTTATATCTTTTGGAACGCCTTCTTGATTCAAATATTCCTCAAATGGATTCGGCTTCAATCCATCCTGTTTAAGGGAATCAAGCGCATTCTGTATCCTCTTTTCCCACTTTTGCGGTATATGAGGGGTAAAAGAATGAAGCGCTATAAAACGACCATCTTTCTGGATAAGCCGTGCTTGCTCCCATTGTTCTAATAACCTATCAAATAATTTAGAATTAACACCAGCTACATTCATAACATCAGGCTTGTTAGCTCCGTTTCTCATCGGAAATTCCTCATGAAACTGATGAAGATATGTTGTTACATTTGATTCAACCTTTTGCATGATCCGCTTCAGGCTATAATAAGGAGAAAAATAAACAATGTTATCTTCCAACATAGCTTGTAAACATCCTTCTAACTCATCATGCTGCAAACCGGTTTGATCCTTCAATTGCTCTATTGTTAACCAGTGTGCTTCTTCTAGAACATCTTCTATTCTTTCTTCTGGTGTGCCTTCCCGTTTCTTTTCGAGCATGGAGATGGTCTCTTGTCCGAATCTGTACTTTTCTCCGTGAGGATCCAGTATCCACCCTCCACCAATTGTCTCTACAGGACTTGGTCTTCTAATAATAAACCGGTCTCCTCGTTGAGTAACGATCGGTTCTTCCAAACGAATCTGGCATACGATCTCTCCTGGATTATGGATAATCTCGTTACGATCAAAAAATACGATACGCCCCATAACCTCGCTCGTCCCTATGTGTAGTTTAACTTGGCCACGTTGTTTTAGTGAAGAAGATAAGTTTCCAATAAAATGAAGTGTCACATCAATCGTGTTTGTTACTGGATAGGTATCATCTCGGACGAGTACATCTCCCCTTTTAAGCTCATCATTTTCAACTCCACCCAAGTTAATTGCTGTCCGCTGTCCAGCACGAGCTTTTATTACTTCTCTATTATGTACTTGAATTTGTCTGGCTCGACATGCATGCCCTAATGGAAGCACTTTTAATGTTTCTTCCTCTTCTACAGTACCATCATAGACGGTCCCACGAATAACAGTACCTTGTCCTTTTACAGTAAAAACCTGATCAATTGGCAATCTAAATGCTCCACTTTCATTTCTAGGTTGTAAGCTTAGTAAAAACTCTTCGATATGAATTTTAAGCTCATCTAGTCCTTTTTCAGAGATACTATCTACTTGTACGATAGGTGCAGTTGCAAAAGACGTTTTTTGAATGTGGTGATCAATATCATCTTTCACCAATTCCAACATTTCTTCATCTACTCGATCTATTTTGGTTATCACGATAATGGCTTGATGAACTTCTAATAAGTTTAATATGTCCATATGTTCTTTCGTTTGTGGCATCACACCTTCGTCAGCAGCAACTGTAACAAGTACCAAATCAATCCCAGCTACACCAGCAATCATTTGTCGAATAAACTTTTCATGACCAGGTACGTCTACTATCGATACATTTAACGTGCTATTTGGTAGCTTTAAAGGCGCAAACCCTAACTCAATTGATATACTTCGTTCCTTTTCTTCTTTTAGCCGATCTGTATCAATTTTCGTTAAGGCTTTTGTTAATGATGTTTTACCATGATCAATATGCCCTGCCATACCGATTGTAAAGTATTTCTGATCCATAAATGAACGACCTTCCTTCTATCCAGTTGTTCTTTCCTTTAAATAAGAAATAGACTCTTTTAACATGCTTTGATATTGATAGAGATTTTCTATATCTTTTTCAAGAGTAATACCTTTTTCCATCCATTTTAAACAATCTACTAAAAGTTCAGTACCAATACCTCTAGATGTGAGAACTCTATCGGTCCATTGAATGTAATCGAAATAAATCGACTTCATTCCAGCAGAAATGGCTGATTCCAAATGATCTAAATGGTGATACGTGTCTTTTTTGATATGTGCTAGTCTCTCTTCATCATACATCACAGATAACTCAGGATATGTAATCATAAACTGATCAAATACATATTCTACAATCATTTCTCTTTGTTGATAGGATAACATTGGGACCCTCCTTTTTTGTTTCTATGAACATATACCATTTTTCTTGTCATGTAAAAAATCCTACCTTTTCAATAGAGGTAGGATTTCATATATGGTTCTACATCATATAAAACCATTAAAGTGTGCTAATTAGCCTTTGAGACTTCTCTAGGCAATTGGACTCGAAAAACACTGCCTGTTGGTTCGTTATCATAGACATTTAAACCACCTTCATGCTTTTCAAGGATTTGGTTCGTGATCATTAAGCCCAGCCCTGTCCCATTCTTTTTTGTGGTGAAGAATGGCTCTTTAATTTTATCGACAAGGTGCTTTGGAATCCCTGGGCCTTCATCAGCTACATCGACCCACACATTGTCTTCATCAGACTCTACGTCAACTGTTATACGACCACCATCCTCCATAACTTCCACAGCGTTTTTAATTAAGTTAATAAAAACCTGTTTAATTTGAGAACGGTCACAATCGATCACTTCATTTTCCTCATAGTTCAGTACCAGATCAATATTATGTAATTTCGCTTGGGAGCGTAATAAGGTACAAACATCCTGTAACATCGTAATAATAGATTCTTTTCTACGATCATTTGTCATAGGTTTCGAAATAAATAGAAGCTCTGATGTTATGGTTTCGATTTTTTCAATTTCCTCGTTCATAATCGTATAATATTCTTCTTTTCCATCAATTCCAGCTTGTATGAGCTGTAAGAATCCTTTTAAGGACGTTAATGGATTTCGAATTTCATGTGCAATACCTGCTGCTAGTTGCCCTGCAACAGACATTTTTTCAGATCGAATCATCATCTCTTCCGCTTCTTTTTTATCAGATATATCCCGAGTAATCGCCAAAATAACATCATTTTTTGTATTTGGGTCTTCTACATGAGAAGCAATTGTCTCTACCCAAATGTACTTTCCGCTTTTTTGTCTTATCTGCAGATCAAAAGTGGTTGCTTTATTATTTTGATTCATAAATGTACTGATTAACTTCTCCCGATCTTGAGGAGAACAAAAATCAATAGATCTCTCTCCAGTAAGATCGTCTGGTTCATATCCGAGAAGTCGTTTGGCGGAAGAAGATGCATAAAGGATGTTTCCTCTTGTGTCACATACACAGATGAAGTCAAACCCGTATTGGTCAATCCAATCATGAAATACACCAGGCATTTCTCCCAGCGTATGGATGGATCCGATATAATCTTCTTGATTTATAGATTCATATTTTAAGTTGCTATTGCTAGGTCGTTTAGATTTATCTTCCATCCTTGCCACCCCCTCACCTATGCAACACATACTAACATTTTATCCCACAAAATTAACTTTCTTCAAGAAAAGGCATCAAAAAATCGTGAAAAAGATTAAAAAACATGTAAAAATGCAGTTTTATTCACCTTTCCTTGTCATTATATGAAAAAGAATTTATAATATTCATGTCGATTCTATGGGGCTGGATGGGGTACTGGTGTCCCCCGCGGTCTTCAAAACCGTTTGAGAGGCGCGTGCCGTCTCTGGTGGGTTCGATTCCCACACAGTCCCGCCATACATAGACCGAAAGAGCATTCTATGCTATTCTAACAGTAATGTTGATATATTGAAAAAGGTGATGTTATGAACACTGCATTTTCCATCTTCATAGTCGGCTGGACACTAATCATGGTCGGACTTTTAGCAATTGGTGGATATTTTATGTTCCGCAAATTTTTAAAGCGCCTTCCTAAAGAAGACGGCAAGTCGATTATTGACTGGGAAGAATATTACATCGAAAAAACGAAGAACATGTGGGGAAAAGAAGAAAAAGCTTTTCTTGAAGAGCTTGTATCACCTGTTCCTGAACTGTTCCGAGATATTGCCCGTCAAAAAATCGCTGGAAAAATTGGAGAGCTTGCTCTAGAAAAAAAGAAAAAAACGATAACACAGGACATTATTATTGAAGGCTACATCATCGCAACACCAAAACGTGACCATAAATTCTTAAAACAGACACTTGATGAAAAAAATATTGATTTAAAGCCTTATCAACCATTATTTGATCAATAAGCACAAAAGCGGATGCGCCCGTTTAGCAACGAAGGGACTGAGCCCGTAGTATGATAAAGGAAACTCTTTGGGAATGAAGCGAATCGATGTTGACTTATCGTACGGAGGCGAGGGAAGTCCATTCGTTGCTGGGCGCTGGAGCTGGATGTTGCCCCGCTCTCATTAAAAAATTATACACAAGGCACAAATTCTGTAACTAGAGAATAAACAAAATCCTACCACCTTGTGGTAGGATTTTTTATTCTTGAGTAGCAAATTCTTTAATGGACTTAGAACTTTTCAAATCTTCTTCTAGCCTTTTAAACTTAATAAGCATAGTAATACGCCAAGAAAGGATCATCCCTAGTGCAAGGAGGAAAAACATCCCGCTTGTTTCGCCAAATGAGACACTTTGTCCTACGATTAGTTTTAAAACAATGCGTAATAGTAATAACCCAATTAAAATGGCTCCAAAGGCCTTGGAAGGCTTTAAATAAATCTGTTTGCCCCGAACCTCAAAATTTGATGTCTTAATTAGTAATATTGAAAAGACTACTCCTACCGACATCGCTTCGAGTACTTGCGACCATGAGACTTGAAAAGGTTCAAAAAGGAACATGAAAGCCCCAGTACTCATAAATAATGGCGGGAGTATAATCTTCTTAACTGAAGCAGGTTTACGAGCAGCACGTAGACGAATGAAGATCATCATCGTCGCCATAATAGCGGCTCCTATCGTACTTACAAGTACCCACATACTATCAACTCTCTTCTTAGAAAAACACTTTATGTAAAGGTGTTATCGAAGTACTCGATCAATCGCTTCAAGCACTCGACTTTCATCGAATGGTTTGACAATAAAGTCCTTCGCACCCATCTCAATGGCTTCTACCACCATTTTTTGCTGCCCCATAGCTGAACACATAATTATGGTTGCAGTTGGATTCTTTTCTAGTATTGCTTTCAATGCTTCTAGTCCATTCATTTCTGGCATCGTAATGTCCATTGTTACGAGATCTGGGAGCAAGTCGTTATACATTCCCACGGCTTGTTCACCATTTTCAGCCTCACCTACTACCTCATGCCCACCATTTGCTAAAATGTTCGAGAGCGTCATTCGCATGAATTTCGCATCATCAACAATCAATATGTTGGCCATAGATTCATCCCCCCCCCTTACTCAACATGAACCGTTTATTGATCATTTGCAATCGTTAATATAATGGTTAATGTGATTCCAACTACTGTCACATATACACCTAAATCAAATAGCATAGCCGTAGCAAGCTCCATCTCACCAAAGATCGGTACATGGTGTAAGTGAGCGAACGTTTGGCTTAAAAACGGTTCTCCGAAAAGGAAGGATCCCGCTCCACTTAAAACAGCAATGAGAAGTCCAACAGGAACGATACTTCGAAAATTAACTGGAATAATCTTCCTGATCGATTCAATGCCGTATGTCATATACATTAAAATGATAGCAGCAGCAGTCATTAGACCACCAATAAACCCTCCACCTGGAGCATTGTGACCTGCTAAAAATAAGTACACGGAAAATGCTAATAAGATAAAGGCAATCAATGTCGTAGTGGTTCGCAGTATAACATCGTTTGTTCTCATTGATTCTACTCCTTTTTCAAGCATACCTTAATCATAATACAAATGACTTACAGAATCCATTATGGATTAAAATCCTGTGAAACCAAAAATGTCTGAAAGCCAAGAAGTCAACTTCGTCATTAAGTCAAAGAATAAGAAAATTCCCATTCCAATCATAACATAGCCGCCTATTTTCACCAATTTGGCGCTGTGACGCTTGATCCAATTTAGTTTTCCAATAAAGAAAGATAAAATTAAAAACGGAACAGAAAATCCTAAGGAATAAGCCATCAAGTAAAGCATTCCACTGTCTGGATTTGTTGCGGCAAGCCCAAACACTGCCGCTAAAATAGGTCCTGTACATGGTGTCCATCCCATTGAAAAAGCCATACCAATAACAAAAGACCCCAAGAACCCTCCAGGACGATTTTTAAATGTTATTTTTCGATCTTTCATTAAGAAATCAAAATTAAAGACCCCTATAATCACAAAACCAAAAAAGATAATTAATATAGCACCTAATTGGCGAATTAAGTCTTTATATTTATAAAATACATCTCCTATTGCAGTAGTAGAGAATCCAAGAAATACAAAAATCGTTGTAAAACCTAAGAGAAATAAAATCGTATGCAATATACTTCTTTTGTTTAGCATTGCATTATCGGATTTTAATTCATTTACACTCATACCCGTTATGTAAGATAAAAACGCTGGGTACAGAGGTAACACACATGGTGATATAAATGATAAAAACCCCGCACCAAATGCAATGAAAATATTAATATCAGACATGGTAACGCCCCTTTATAACATATGTTCACACTATATTCTATTGTAAAGAAAATGAGTAACGATATCTATCTGCTCAAAGCAAATAGTTATGACAACTTTGTGTAGATTATTAACACGTAAACATCTGCTCATAAAGATTTCTCTCTTCCGAATACCTTCAACATAATAAAGCCTTTCTTCTATGGAAGAAAGGCTTTTAGCGTCTCATGACGTTATTTCTGCTGTTGTTGATTGTTCATCGCACGCATCATTTGATTGATTTTCTTCTGAGATGGCTTTTGACCCATCTGCATCATTAGTGTTCGTAACATTTGTTCGTTAATTGGTGGGTTTTTCTTCAGATAGTTCATCATATACTTTCTGGCAATAAAGAAACCAAGTGCTACGCCAGCAAGTAGGGTTAATACAGCGATTACAATAACCCAAGTTATACTCATCGTACAAATTTCCTCCTTCATGTTGTCTCTCAAACATTATAGTAAAACGAAAGAGAGAATACAATAGGATGCTTAAAGAATCACTTCTTTTTTAATTGGAGCAATCCATCCATATTGCTGACAATCCTGATTCATAATGAAGAAGGAATGGTCCACTTTACGTAATGTGTCAAACAACAAACATTCTGCTATATGAAGGTTTTCTGCTTGTATTTCCACTTCTCTATGATCACGTTGTAACAGCTTAACTGCTCGCCCTTTTTCATATATCGTAAAACTCATTTCATCATCATTGAATTGAAGTTCTACAGGCTTTCTTAAATGATTTGTGACATGATGCATAAGCACTTCTAGTGGTATTGGCTGTGCCACATACTGATATTGAAGTGACAGTTGCTCACTCCCTGGGTTGTATTTCCACTCCCGCAAGAAGTGAAACAAGATATTCGTTTTGTGAAAGTAATGGTACGAAAACTCTTCCTTAATCCAATAAAGCGAATAGGTATGCATAGCCTGTCCCTCCTTTAAAGACATTGTAAGCTATGCATATAAAATAATATGTCAAAACACGTCATTTATCACACGAAAGTTTTGTCGAAAAATATTTAGGCTGTCCTGACAACTAGGACAGCCTAAAAAAAATAATTTTATTTAATTATTTTAAAAGGTTTTCGACTTTTTGAACGACATTTTCAACGGTAAACCCGTATTCTTCGATAACTTTGTCACCAGGAGCAGATGCACCAAATGTATCAATACCTAGCACATCTCCGTCCATACCTGTGTAACGCTCCCAACCAAATGGAGAAGCCATTTCAATTGCAAGACGCTTGGTTACACTGCTCGGAAGTACTTCTTCTTTATAGCTCTTATCTTGCTTATCGAAGCGATCCCATGAAGGCATAGATACAACGCTTGTTTCGATGCCTTTTTCACGTAAAGTTTCTTGGGCGCTAACAGCTAATTGTACTTCAGAACCTGAAGCAAGAAGCAATGCGTCCGCTTCCCCTTTATTTGCAGGACTTACAACATAAGCACCTTTTTTCACACCTTCGTAATTTGTACCTTCAAGTGTAGGAAGTCCTTGACGTGTAAGAACAAGTGCTGTTGGAATATCGTCTGACTCTAGAGCTAAACGCCATGCAGCATTTGTTTCATTACCGTCTGCTGGACGAATGACAGAAAGGTTTGGCATTGCACGAAGAGATGGAAGCTGTTCAATCGGTTCGTGTGTTGGACCATCTTCACCTACAGCAACAGAGTCGTGCGTGAATACATAGTTTACTGGAGCTCCCATAAGAGCAGAAAGACGTACAGCTGGACGTAGGTAGTCACTGAATACAAAGAATGTACCGCCATACACTTTCAGGCCACCATGAAGTGCCATACCATTTAGTGCACATGCCATAGCAAATTCACGAACACCAAACCAAATGTTACGACCTGCATAGTTATTGCGAGAGAAATCCTCTTCGCCTTTAACTGTAGTCTTGTTTGAGCCGGCTAGGTCTGCACTTCCACCAAAGAAGCTTGGTACATACTCTGATAGCGCATTAATCATATCTCCTGAAGCTGCGCGTGTAGCTACCTTGTCTTCTCCAGGTGTATAAGTAGGTAGTTGATTTTCCCAACCTTCTGGTAGTTCATTGTTCATTGCTTGTTCTAATTCTTTAGCAAGCTCAGGGTAAGCTTCTTTGTACTGGTTAAATAGATCGTTCCAGTTTGTTTCAGCTTCAGCACCTTTTGTTTGTACTTTTGTTTCAAAGTCTTGATATACATCAGCTGGTACATGGAATGGTTCATGATCCCATTTGTAAGACTCTTTCGTAAGCTTCACTTCATCTTCTCCAAGAGGAGCACCATGAGAAGCAGATTTTCCTGATTTATTAGGAGAACCATGTCCAATTACCGTTTTCACTTCAATTAGTGTTGGCTTGTCTGTAGATTGGCGAGCTTGTTTAAGAGCTTCACGAATAGAATCTACATCTGTACCTTCTTCAACATAAATAACTTCCCACCCGTAAGCTTTGAAGCGATCTTCTACGCTTTCAGAGAAGGAACGGTGTAAGTCACCATCAAGGGAAATATCGTTAGAGTCGTAAAGAACTACTAACTTCCCTAATCCTAGGTGACCTGCAAGAGATGCAGCTTCTTGAGAAACCCCTTCCATAAGGTCGCCATCTCCACAGATAGAGTAAGTGTAATGATCTACGACATTATAGGAGTCGCGGTTGAATTTTGCTGCTAAATGACTTTCTGCCATTGCCATTCCGACTGCCATGGCAATCCCTTGACCTAATGGACCTGTTGTAGCTTCAACGCCATCTGTATGGCCATACTCAGGGTGACCTGGTGTTTTAGATCCCCACTGACGGAATTCCTTTAGGTCGTCCATTGAAACGTTGTAACCAGAAAGGTGTAACAGGCTATATAAAAGCATAGAGCCGTGACCCGCAGAAAGTACAAAACGGTCGCGGTTAAACCATTCAGAGTTTTTTGGATTGTGGTTCATGAACTCAGTCCAAAGGGCATAAGCCATAGGAGCAGCTCCCATTGGCATTCCTGGGTGACCTGAATTCGCTTTCTCAACCGCATCAATAGATAGAGTACGGATTGTGTTAATCGATTGTTGTTCAATTTGCTGTGACATGTATGATCTCCTTTCATTTTTCGAGAACTATGTAACAATTTAATCCTATAATGAAAATCGACAAGTGACAAGCATTAGAGGTAAAGAAGTGTCTAAAATTCTTATTCCTCCCTTTATAGAATGTAAAGAAATGTCTGATTTATGCTTACATATGCGTGATTTACATAGTTTTTTTCACAATTAATCCCATTCTGTATTCAACTTTAAAATCAATTTAAGAATACACAGAATAATTCATAAGAACAGATTATTATTCAGTTATCTGGCAGTTATCTGGAATAAGCTAGTGCAGAGTGGTTCCGTTACTATAGTGCAGTGCGGCGGGCTGTGGAACGGGTTGCTTTCCCCGGCCCCACACGACGTGGGGTCGTTCGATGTTGCTACAGGATGTAGCGCTCTTAGTCGAACTTCCTTGTTTATTTTACAGCTTCCTCGTCACTTCGTTCCTGCGGGATCTCGCTCGCCCTTTCTACCGGAGGAGTCAACCCGTTCCACAGCCCACCTTGGCGTTATTGAGATTAACGTAACCGCAGCTATTGTAAGGTTTTCTTATTTATGATTTGTGGTTAAATCATATATGCATCAAAGTAATCTAAAGCCTTATATGTAAAGGGGTTTAGTATCTAAAATCATTTTTTCCTTAAGCAAGAAATTAAGTGAATTCAGCCATGGGTCCGTTAATCTACATATTAGCAAAGGGGTGAAGGAAACGGCGAACTCCAGTGGTAGAAAGGGCGGCCGAGACCCCGCAGGGAACGAAGTGAGTGAGGAGGCTCGGACGGTCTTCCACAGGAGTATCGCCGTTTCACTGAACCCCTTACTCTCACGAAAGCAACGGACTCCTCTCACTTTATCTCAATTTCAAGTCTTCCAGATAAGGGGGCTTTAGTTGAAGAAGGGACTCGTACTAAGGGGATAAATATTCAAGAAAAAAGCACACGCTCATATACGTGTGCTCTTCTTTAATGCTTGCTATTTCGTTCTTTTTCCTGCTTGAGCTTCTCTGGTGTAACGTCATTGCCTTCAGGGTCCACAATTTTCGTGGATTTAAGCTGGTTCTTAAAGGACTGACGTACGTTTTTAAGATATTCTGTTCGAAGCTTTTTTTGTTCTTTTTGTTCAGTTAAGGTTAATCCTTCTTGTTTGGATTTATTCGCTAATTCATTTATACGATTAAGCTTGTCTTGTGAAATCATACAAGATTCTCCTTTACTTGTAAGCTAACTAAAAATTGAAAAAGACAAGCACCTATTAGGGACTTGTCTTTTATATATATTAACGTTTTTATTGGTCTTTTTCAAGTGAAGTGTACTCTTTGTACCGTCTGTGAACCGTCGCTCGAGAAACGTTGAATCCCATCCCTCTTAAAGTAGCTGCAATCTCATCAAATGTAAGATTATTGCGTCTCAAACGTACAACTTCTTCTATCGGAAATTCAATTCGTTCACGACCAGGAGATAAGTGTTGATTGCTTAAATTTTCTCCAGGATTGAACCCACTGTCAATGGCACGTTTCATACCACGCTTGATTTTTAAGTTATGTATTTTGCGCTGGTATTCTTCAACAATCCCCACAATCTGAAGCACCATTGAGTCAGATTCAGATAATTGAAGTTGCCCTTGATGGGAAATGGAATACACAGGTATCTGTAATTTATTTAATTGATGAAATAGGGCAATCTTCGTATTCCCCCGCCCTAGTCTTGTTTCATCCTGAATAAACAATGTATCGGCTTCTCCGCTTGAAAAATAATCAAACATCTCGAAGATGCCTTCACGATCCACGTCATATCCACTCGCTTGTTCTTGTATAACATGGACAATTTCTGTCTCATTTTGAAGCGCCAAGTCCTCTAATTCAATTCGTTGACGTTTTAAGGAAGTTTCTTGCTGTTCTTTTTCTGTGCTGACACGACAATAGATGATGGCTTTCATAGTTGCTCCTTTTTCTTTCTATCATATGAGATTTTGATTTAGGACGTAAAGTATTATCCACTCGTTACCATAGCAAAATACATGAATACTAGACTACCAGTAAAGATAAGAAAATAGGCTACGTCTAATTTTGATAGGTTAAAAAGTTTTTGAAACATCGTTATCGCCTCCAGAAAATATAAGAACTTTCGTTCGGTTTCTAAGTCTTATTATATACGAACATTCGTTCTTGTCAAGGATTTTTGCGAACGAATGTTTGTATCTTGTTACCAGCCATGATATAATGACGGTAATAAAAGGATATGTACGAGGTGTAAACAATATGACAAAACTATCAAAAAGGCAGGAAGCGATTTTAGACTTCATCAAAGGTCGTGTATTAGAGAAAGGTTATCCACCTTCCGTAAGAGATATTGGAGAGGCAGTAGGGCTTGCATCAAGCTCAACGGTCCATGGACATCTAGCTCGACTAGAGAAAAAAGGTTATATCCGTAGAGACCCAACTAAACCAAGAGCTATTGAAGTACTAGAATTAGAGGATAACGATGCTGTTACGATCCCTAAAGGTGAAGCATCATATGCGCCAGTAATCGGTAAAGTAACTGCTGGTGTTCCAATCACAGCAATTGAAAACATTGAAGAATATGTTCCTCTACCAGACACACTTGCTACACCAGACAATGAGACCTTTGTGCTTGTTGTACAAGGCGAAAGTATGATTGAAGCAGGTATCCTAGACGGGGATATGGTCATTGTTCGAAAACAACCAACTGCTCAAAATGGAGATATTGTAGTAGCAATGACAGAAGATGAAGAGGCTACAGTTAAACGTTTCTTTAAAGAATCCACGCATATTCGTTTGCAACCTGAGAATGCGACAATGGATCCGATTCTAGTTCAAAATGTTAGTGTTTTAGGTAAAGTAGTAGGATTGTATCGACATATTCATTAAAGACGTAAAAACAGCTATCTATCCTTACAGTGGATAGATAGCTGTTTCTTTTACTAGCACCTATTTTATTTGATCTATAACTTTTCTTATTTTTTGATTTAGAGATGAAACATCAACCTCTTGAGGGGGGTCATGAGATAATTTGTATTTTTTCTTTAATTTCAATATTCTTTTCACACTTTTATCTATGCTTTCTTCAGAGATAGTTCCTTGTTTTACGGCTTGTTTTAGTGCTTTCTTAACACGGTCATAATTTCCGTTACCTGAGCTTGTCAACATAAACATATCCGTTCCAGCTCTGATCGATAAAACGGCCGCTTCTTCCATCCCATAATTTTGTGTGATGGCCCCCATGGACATGTCATCTGTTATAACAACACCCTCAAAACCCATGTCATTACGCAATACATCTGAAATGATTCTTTTTGATAATGTAGCTGGATACTTTTGGTCAATTGCTGAATAAAGAATATGAGCCACCATAACCATATCAGCACCTTGATCAATTGCCTTTTTAAATGGAATAAGCTCTTCTTGTTTGATCTCTACGATGGATTTATCTACTTTGGGTAAACTTATATGAGAATCTTTTGTCGTATTTCCATGACCAGGGAAGTGTTTCACAACAGGAATAACACCTTCGGATTGTATTCCTTTCATAGTTGCTATCCCTAATTCTGAAACTCTTTCTGATGTTGATCCGAAAGAGCGATCGCCTATGACTCTATTTTGAGGATTATTATGAATATCTAGTACAGGGGCAAAATCAACATTAAACCCAAATGCTTGAACCTTTTGAGCTAAAAGTTCACCAATACGATGGGATAATGAAGCATTTGCATATTTACCTATATATTGATTAGAAGGAAAATTAGCTATAGCATCAGGAATGCGACTAACTCTTCCACCTTCTTCATCCACTCCGAGCATCAAAGGAGTATGACTATCTTGATTAGCTTCTTTTATACTTTTTATGAAATGAAGTAATTGCTTGGTATTTTGAATATTTCCACCTAAAAGAATAACTCCCCCAACTCGTTCTGTTCGAATGAGCTCAGCTTCCTGTTTTTTTAAAGACGTTCCCTTGACCCCTATGAACATCATTTGGGCAATTTTTTCGTCTATATTCATATTGTCTACGATCTTTTGACTAGGATCTTTCTTTTTAGATGTTTGTTTTTTTACAGATGAGTTCGATTCATGATTTGAATGTTCTTCGTTCGTTTTTTCATGTTCACTTGTTTGATCCTTTTCTAGTTGTTTATCTTCTTTTTGCTCTGATATATTTTTCTCTGAAGATGCACAACCTGTTAGGACTAAAAGCAACAGTCCTATGCTAGATAGCATAAACAAGAGCAGCTTCATTCTTTTCCTCCTCTGATGTTTTCTACTATGCATGAAAATAAGAGCCTCTTCCATTCTATCTACCCATCTTGTATGGTGACTACTCATTCTAATGAAAAAGCCTCTTGAAAGGAGAGCGAAATATCATTATTCATACGGTGAAAAACCTGGTCGACCTTTCTCTCTATGGATTTGCTTATCTAATCGCCTCATATAAGTTAAATGTAATTCGGATAATTCATTTTTAATCTGAAGTTGAGAAATGATCTCGCCAATACCTACAAATAATGAGCCACTTGCAACGCTTCCTATAAGACAGATGATAAAAGTTATAAATACGGACCCAAAACCCTCAGTGCTAACTACTAAAACGGAGAATGGGATTGAAAATAATACACCAGCTCCGATTAAAATCCATCCCAAAAGATTCATGAAATTTGCTGTATTATGATCAGCTAAATCATAATGTATATGACTATCTTCAATTTTGATGTTTTTTAAAAACCTTTTCACTTTGGTACTGTAATTTGGCATTTAAATTCCTCCTTTAAGCATATATTTTCTCTACAGCAAATACATTTCCTTCCTTTAAAAAATCAATATGATAAAATAAGTCTTTCTTGATGTAAGTACGTATTTAAAATATAAAGTTTCATAAGTGTGAGGTGAGATGTATGTGGATGAGGATCTTTCACAAAGGGAATAGAACTACAAAAATCACATTATTACTTGCAAGTGTCACCTTACTGATAGGTGGCATAATCAAATGGGTACTTTAACCCCCCAATAATAAACCCCCGATACTTTACGCATCGAGGGTTTATTATTGGGTTTAATAGGTTGATAGATACTGCTCTCGCTCCCAAGGATGAACTTGAGTACGGAACATATCCCATTCAATTTCTTTTGCTTCAATAAAGTGTTCGAAAAGGTGTTCGCCTAATGCATTCACCATTATTTCATCTTTCTTCAATAGCTCTAATGCATCAGATAACGTTGCCGGTAGATCCTGTACACCGTGTTTTTCACGTTCCTCTTTATCCATCACATAGATATTACGGTCTACTGGAGTTGGAGCTTCTAAGTTATTTTCGATTCCATCAAGACCTGCTGCTAATAGAACAGTCATGGCTAAGTATGGGTTCGCTGCTGGGTCTACGGAACGTACTTCAATACGAGTGCTCAAGCCTCGAGAAGCTGGAATACGTATTAATGGGCTACGGTTTTGTCCCGACCATGCTACGTAACAAGGAGCTTCGTAACCTGGAACAAGACGCTTATAAGAGTTTACCGTCGGGTTCGTAACAGCTGTGAAGTTCGTTGCGTGCTTCACTACACCAGCGATAAACTGATATGCTGTTTTACTGAGTTCCTGTTCGCCTTTCTTATCGTAGAACGAATTTTCTTTGCCTTTGAATAAGGACATGTTACAGTGCATTCCTGATCCGTTTACACCAAATAGTGGTTTTGGCATGAAGGTAGCGTGCAAGCCGTGTTTACGGGCGATTGTTTTAACAACAAGTTTGAAGGTTTGAATATCGTCAGCATGTTTTACTGCATCTGCATATTTAAAGTCTATTTCGTGCTGGCCTGGAGCCACTTCGTGGTGAGATGCTTCAATTTCAAAGCCCATTTCTTCTAATTCTAAAACGATGTCGCGACGGCAGTTTTCACCTAAGTCAGTTGGTGCAAGGTCAAAATAACCACCTTTATCGTTCAATTCCATCGTTGGTTCGCCTTTTTCATCTAACTTAAATAGGAAGAATTCTGGCTCAGTACCTAGATTAAATGCTGAAAATCCTAGCTCCTCCATCTTCTTAAGGTTACGTTTTAAGTTATAACGCGGGCAGCCCTCAAATGGTGTACCATCTGGATTGCAGATGTCACAGATGAATCGTGCCACTTTCCCTTTTTCAGAAGTCCAAGGGAATACAACAAATGTATCGATATCTGGATGTAGTAACATATCTGATTCTTCAATACGCACAAATCCTTCGATGGAAGATCCATCAAACATCATTTCATTGTCTAAGGCTTTATCCAATTGACTTACTGGAATCTCTACATTTTTGATCGTTCCTAAGAGGTCTGTGAATTGTAGTCGGATGAATTTTACGTTTTCTTCCTCAATCTTTTTCCAAATCTCTTTTCTAGTCAAATTGTTCGCACTCATAATCGTAGGTTCCTCCTAAAAATTTTCTTTTTATTTAATGGAAGAATCGAGATAATTCTCCCTGACGCAACGATGATTTACCCATTCGATTTCCTTGGAACAGTTCATTTTTAAGCATTTTTCGTAATTCCTTTTCAGATAAATCTTTTTGGGCTTCTTGAATTTCTTCTTTACTGTGTTCTTGGGTATCTTCTTCGTCTTGCATACTTAATACTTGTTTAATCCCTGCCAAGTTGATTCCTTTTTCAATAAGGGATTTTATTTCTAATAATCGATCGACATCATTAAATGAAAACAATCGACGATTCCCATCGGTACGAGCTGGTTTAACCAATTCATGTTGTTCGTAATATCGAATCTGTCGAGCTGATAAATCAGTCAGTGATATGACGATGCTTATTGGGAACAAAGGCATAGATCTTCTGTATTCATCATTCATAGTTTACTGCCCTCCTCACGTGACGTTTATCTATACTAAGTATATGCGAACGTATGTAAAAGTGTCAACGTGTGTGAGGATTTCTTACACAAAAAGGTGAACGCCCACACGAGCGTTCACCTTTTAAGCTGTTACCCTTACTTATAATCTTTTAAACTTCTTTTAAGAGATTTTTTACTGCTGATTTGATGGCAATTTTCACATGAGCATATGTTAATCCACCTTGTACAAACGCTGTGTAAGGTGGTCTAATTGGCCCATCAGCTGTTAACTCAAGACTTGCTCCCTGTACAAATGTCCCTGCTGCCATGATCACATCATGTTCATATCCAGGCATATAACTAGGGTGTGGTGTTACATGTGAGTTAATTGGGGATGATTTTTGTATTTGCTGACAAAACGCAACCATTTGTTGGGATGTGTCAAACGTTACAGATTGAATAAGGTCAGTTCGCATAACATCATATCTAGGACTCGTATTAAAGCCTAACTTTTCTAACAAACGTGATGTGAAAACTGCGCCTTTCATGGCTTCACCAACAACATGAGGAGCTAAAAATAATCCTTGATACATATCTTGAAGACTGCTGACACTCGCTCCTGTTTCTTTGCCGAGTCCTGGAGCCGTCAGACGGTTACCACATTGCTCGACCAAATCTTTTCGTCCTGCAATATAACCACCTGTTCTGGCAAGTCCACCACCAGGATTTTTAATCAAAGATCCCGCAATAAGATCAGCTCCAACTTCTATCGGTTCTCGATCTTCAGCAAATTCTCCATAACAATTATCAACGAAAACAACCACATTTGGGTTAATCTCTTTTACAAATCGAATCATTTCCTCAATTTCAGAGATACTGAATGACGGGCGATCTGCGTATCCTTTTGAGCGTTGAATTCCAATCACTTTTGTTTTAGAAGTCATGGAAGCACTAACTCTATCAAAATCAATCGCACCATCTTCAGTTAAATCTATGTGATTGTAATCAATTAAAAAATCCTTTAATGATCCATTGTTTTCCCCACGGACACCTACGATCTCTTCAAGCGTGTCATAAGGACGTCCAGTAATATATAAAAGTTCATCATAAGGACGTAGTGTTGCAAATAAAGCAATCGTAATCGCATGCGTACCTGAAACGATATGTGGTCGAACTAATGCATCCTCACCTTTAAAGACATCTGCATAAACTTCTTCAAGTTTATCTCGCCCCATGTCATCATAACCATAGCCTGTTGTTGGGTTGAAATGAGCATCACTTACCTGGTGATTTTGAAAAGCTTTTAGAACACGCTCTTGATTGTGTTCCACAAGTTCATGGATGTTTCCATGGATTTCTTTTATATCTTTTTCTGTCTCTCTTGCTAATACTTCGATATCCTTGTTCATTCTCGGTGTTTCCCCTTCTTCTATTCTTTACGTAATTGATGATATAACGGATGATCTGGATCGATCCACCCTTTTACAAAATAAACCTCATCTTCTTCCAAGAAATCTCGATCTGTCATGATGGAATGTTTTGATAAACGATGAAGCATATCACCTTTTGAGGCATGCACATATGTCTGATATGGCTCCCATTCTTTCATAAGCACTTCTTCAATCTTATCAAACAACCGTTTAATATCAATTGGATCATTCGCACTGATTGTTAAAGCTGGTAAACTAACCGGCATAAAGTCCTCATTCAGTAAATCTTTTTTGTTATACACGTTGAGCATCGGAATGTGGTCCGCTTCAAGTTCTTTTAAGAGCTTGTGCACCGTTTCTTCATGATGAACATGATCTGGATGAGATGCGTCAACCATATGCAACACCAGATCCGCTTCCTTCACTTCCTCTAAGGTTGATCGGAATGCTGCAATCAACGTTGTTGGAAGATCTTGAATAAACCCAACGGTATCAGATATTAGAGCCTGAAATCCGCTCGGCAATTGAATCTGTCTAGTCAAAGGATCAAGTGTAGCAAACAATTGATTTTCTTCAAATGATTGGCTGTTTGTTATCCGATTGAAAAGCGTTGACTTCCCCGCGTTTGTATAACCTACAATAGCAATTTGGTACGCTTTATTCTCTTTTCGACGCTTTCGATATTGCTCACGTTGAGTCGCAACCTGTTGGATTTGTTTACGAATATCATCAATACGACGCTGAATATGACGGCGATCGGTCTCAAGCTTCGTCTCACCTGGCCCTCTTGTACCTATTCCACCGCCTAAGCGAGATAGGTTTTTACCTTGTCCATATAGTCTAGGAAGTAGATACTGTAATTGAGCTAGTTCGACTTGCAGTTTACCCTCTTTTGTATTCGCTCTTCTTGCAAAAATATCAAGAATCAGCTGAGTACGATCGATGACTGCGATATCGAGAAAATCACTAATATTTTTTGTTTGGCTAGGTGATAATTCATCATTAATGATGACCAGATCAATGTCTCGTTCCTCTATGTATGTTTTAATTTCCTCAAGCTTTCCTTGTCCTAAATATAATGCTTGATGGACTTTATTTCGATTTTGAATAATAATTTTATCCACTTCTCCATGAGCCGTTTCGGTTAATGAACGCAATTCTTCCAATGAGGATTGAAAACGTTCGTCATCTTGAAACGGCAATCGACATGCAGCTAATAATACACGTTCTCGTTGTTCCATAAGGATCCCTCATCTTTCCATTAGTGCTACAATCATACCAAATGTGTTGCGTAAATGCGAATTCACCACATACGAAAGCGACTCCCTTTGGTGGAAGCCGCTCTAAGCTAGGTATCAAATGTAATATCTCGACTGGTCAATAAAATTAATTCGGAATGGCTGAATCGATTTTGTTTCATGACACGAATAGCTTGCTTTCGTATTGATTGTTCAATTATGTTCCGGATGTAGCGTCCATTTGAAAAACTCTGATGACGCTCTTGTTTTTTCCTCATTAGATGATTCTTCAACTTCCATTGAGCTTCTTTTGAAAGCTCATATTCCCTTTCAGATGCCATTTGAGTTGCGATTGTCATTAATTCATCAATCGAGTAATCTTTAAAATCCATCATGATTGGAAAGCGAGAATGTAGACCTGGATTCAGCCGCAAGAATTTATCCATTTCTGCAGGATACCCAGCAAGGATAAGGATAAAGTCGTTGTGATAATCTTCCATATGCTTTACAAGTGTATCGATCGCTTCTTTCCCAAAGTCTTTCTCCCCACCACGCGCTAATGAATAGGCTTCATCAATGAACAGTACGCCCCCCATAGCTTTCTTGATGAGGTCTCGCGTTTTTTGTGCAGTATGACCAATATATTCGCCTACTAAATCAGCTCGTTCCGCTTCAATAAAGTGTCCTTTTGATAGAACATTCATATCATAAAAAAGTTGAGAAAGCTTTCGGGCTACAGTTGTTTTACCTGTTCCCGGATTTCCTTTAAACAACATATGAAGGACTTGCTTAGATGGTTTTAGACCTGCTTCCTGTCGCTTTTGATTCACATAAATACTCGCATAAATCTCTTTAATGGTATCTTTTAACGAATCCAAACCTATAAAATCTTCAAATTGATTGTCTATGTTCTGAAAAGGGTTTGTTAAGTATGACGTCGACTCGGTTGGTTTCGGCTTCGCTATTGAAGTGTTTCGATCTTGGAACATGACGTTGATTTGCCCATTTTGTTTGTACGTCACTTGAGTATCCACCAAAAATCACCCCTTATTCACCCACATTATACGCATCTTTAGTGTGATTTGTGACAGATGCCCAAAGAAAGTGTCCTATTCCCGCTTGTTGAACTAAATGATTTTGCCAAAAGAAAAGCGGACGCCTATTGGAGACACCCGCTTGTTTCACTTATTACTCTTTATCTAATGTAATCGTTTTTTGTGGAGCAAATGTTGAGATTGCATGCTTATAAATCAGTTGTTGCTTACCGTCAGCTTCTAAAAGAACGGTAAAATTATCGAAAGCTTTAACGACTCCTCGTAATTGGAAACCGTTAAGCAGGAAGACCGTTACTTGAACGTGATCCTTACGTAATTGATTTAAAAAATTGTCCTGGATATTCACTGATTGAGCCATGAAAATTTCCTCCTCTTTTTCTGTCTGTGATTATATATTTCGATGTTTAGCAAAGCTTTCCTGCTAAATCATTCAAAATTTCTTCAAACTTTTCTCGTGCTGATTCGACGGTAATCTCATACCAATTAATGTCCAATTTGTTGCGAAAATATGTATATTGTCTTTTAGCATAACGCCTAGAATTACGCTTCAACAAAAATACAGCATCTTCCAAGGAGCGTTCCCCTTCAAAATACGGAATAAACTCCTTGTAACCAATTGCCTGCATACTTTGACTATTAGCATAACCCTGATGATATAACGCTTTAACTTCTTCTAAAAGCCCTTCATCCATCATCTTGTCAACACGGTTGTTAATCCGCTCATAAAGTTTCTCGCGCTCCATCTCGAGCCCAATAAGAATTGGGTTATAAGGAGATTCTTGTTTCTGTTTCTCCTGATACTCCGTCATCGTCATACCAGTTGTTTCATACACCTCTAAAGCTCGAATCACACGTCTCACATTATTCGGATGAACTTTTGCTGCTTGTTCAGGATCTATGGATTGAAGCTTTTCATAGTAAGGTTGGATTCCCTCTTCTTCAATCTTCGCCTCTAATGATTGCCGGAAGTTTTCATCTGATCCCTCATCAGAAAACTGAAAATCATAAAGGACGGACTGTATGTATAACCCTGTACCTCCTACAATGATAGGAAGCTTTCCTTTTGCAGCGATTTCATCTATATAGCCTTGGACTTTTTCTTGGAACTCAGCTACAGAAAAACCTTCGTCTGGTTGCTTAATGTCTACCATATAATGAGGGACACCTTGTTTTTCCTCCTCTGTAACTTTAGCGGTTCCAATGTCCATACTTTTATAGATCTGCATCGAATCGCCACTAATAATTTCACCATTAAATCGCTTGGCCACTTCAACACTTAGCTTCGTCTTCCCAACAGCTGTGGGACCGACTATGGCCACTACGTTTTGCTTCATCTCTTTTCCTCACTTTATCTAGACTTCCTTCAAAAATGTATCCTTATTATATAGGGTTTTGGATCGAAATAAAAGTGTAAAAGCATATAGAAAAAGGACAGCGCCATACTGACGCTGCCTTTATTACATAACTCGCTTAAACATTTTCTCCAATTCATACTCCGAAAAGTGTACGATGATGGGTCTGCCGTGAGGGCATGTAAAAGGATCTGTGGAAAGCCTTAAATCCTTGAGCAACTGATTCATGTCTTCATGATTCAAATAATGATTCGCTTTAATTGAACGTTTACAGGACATTAAGATTGCCGCTTCTTCTCTTAGTTTCAAAATATCGACCTTTTGATTTTCAAAAAGCTGTTCTACCATTTCTTCAATCACTTCTTGCTCGAACCCTTTTGGAAACCATTGAGGATGAGAGCGTACAATGTACGTTTGTTCACCAAACGTTTCAAAAAATAGCCCTACTTGCTCAAGCTGGTCCTTATGTTCCTCAATAAGAATGGCTTCCTGTTTCGTAAAATCAAACGTTAAAGGTACAAGAAGCTCTTGTACTTCATTTTCAGGTTCAGCTAGTTTATCACGGAAAAACTCATATTTTATGCGCTCTTGAGCTGCGTGCTGGTCAATGATATACATTCCTGTTTCATTCTGTGCCAAAATATACGTCCCATGAAGCTGACCAATTGGATACATGACTGGAATACGATCATGAGAAACCTCTTTTGATTCACTAGATGTTTCTTCATCATTAAAATGAGCTTCTTGGCTTTGAACAGCCTGTTCTAGTGGATCATGTGAAATGTCTTCCTTCATCCAGTCTGGTTCTGGTTGTTTTTCTCGGACAACCGGATGCGAAATCGCTTCTCTCTCTTTAGTGGCTTCAGCTTGGGCACTAGGTCCATTTGATTGAAATGAAAAGGACTCTTGGACAGAATGATCTTTTTCTTTCGCTTTTTTTGGTTTTTGTTCCACTTCAGGGATAAGGGTCTCTTGTCGAAATGCGTTCGTTACAGCATCACGTACAGCTTCAAACAATTCATTTTCCTTACTGAATCGAACTTCAAGCTTAGCTGGATGAACGTTCACATCGACAAGTATAGGATCCATCTCAATTTGTAAAACAACCAAAGGGTACCGACCAATCGGAAGCAAGGTATGATAGCCTTGAAGAACAGCTTTGTTCACAGCATGATTACGAATGTAACGACCATTTATGATCGTAGACATATAGTTTCGTGAAGCACGTGTCACTTCAGGCTTAGCAATATACCCTTTAATCGTAAAATCTAGCGTTTCATGATGAATCGGCATCATTTTTTTAGCTGTAGACATCCCATAAATCTGAGCAATAACCTGCAAAATGTCCCCGCGACCGGATGTTTGGAACAAACGCTTCTCATTGTGCCAACACTCAAAACGGATCTCAGGGTGAGACATTGCCATACGGTTAAGAACATCTGTAATGTGCCCTAGTTCAGTATGAATCGTCTTCATATACTTCAAACGAGCTGGCGTATTAAAGAAGAGCTCTTCTACTGTTATTTCGCTACCCTGTCGCGCATCACTTTTTTCTTTTTCCTTCACGTTTCCACCTTCAAGGTAAAGCTTTGTTCCAGCTTTATCTCCTTGTGAAGTTTTTAGTGTTAACCGACTCACTGCAGCGATACTTGCTAATGCTTCACCACGGAAGCCCAGGGAACGAACACGGAATAGATCATCTTCATGAGAAATCTTACTCGTGGCATGGCGAAGAAAAGCACGTTCACAATCATCCTCACTCATGCCTTTCCCATTATCCATAATTTTGATACGAGAAAGCCCTGCTTCCTCTAACTCGACTTTCACCCAAGTGCTTCCTGCATCTATACTGTTTTCTACTAATTCTTTTACAACTGAAGACGGACGCTCAACGACCTCACCAGCGGCAATTTTGTTCGCCAGTGCATCAGGCATTTGCTTAATAGTAGGCATCCTTGTCCTCCTCTATTATTTGTTCAGTTCCTTTTGCAATTGATAAAGATGGTTCATGGCTTCTATTGGGTTCATCTCTAGTAAATTCAAGTTTCCAAGTTTATCAATTACGTTTTGTTGATTTGGATTCACTGATCGTGCTTTTTCTGGTTGCTTTTCTTCTACAAATAAGGAAAGTTGACCGTCTGGTTCAGGTTCAACTTGCTTAGGCGCCTCTACTGATGAGCCTTCAAACTGCTGTAGAAGACTATTTGCTCGTTGGATGAGTTCAGAAGGGAGTTCTGCTAGCTGTGCCACATGAATTCCATAACTCTCATCTGCAGCGCCGTCTTGAATTTGGTGAAGGAAGACTACGCGTCCTTCATATTCCTCTGCACGTACATGGACGTTTTTTAATTTTGAAAGTGACTGATCAAGTTCGGTTAACTCATGATAGTGCGTTGAGAATAATGTTTTAGCATGAATGTGTTCATGAATATGCTCAACAATTGCTTGCGCTAAAGCCATTCCATCATACGTGCTTGTCCCACGCCCAATTTCATCTAGCAAAATCAAGCTGTTTTCCGTAGCGTTGGTTAACGCATGTTTAGCTTCCATCATTTCCACCATAAAAGTACTCTGACCGGAAACTAGATCATCAGCCGCTCCAATACGAGTGAAAATTTGATCAAATATTGGTAACTGAGCTGATTCACACGGGACAAAACAACCTACTTGCGCCATTATGGCTGTCAAAGCAAGCTGACGCATATAGGTACTTTTACCACTCATGTTTGGACCTGTAATGAGGAGGATATCGTTATCCTCGCCCATTTTCACATCATTAGGAACAAAAGAATCATCTTTCATAACCTGCTCAACAACAGGGTGACGGCCTTTATCAATATTAACGGTACGAGTTTCGGTAATGGTTGGACGGTAATACTGATTCGTTTCACTAACCGTCGCAAAACCTTGAAGAACATCAATACCACTAATCTGCTCTGCAAGCTGTTGGAGCGGGCGGATGTATTGTTTTACTCGGTCACGCACTTGGATAAACAACTCGTACTCAAGGTCTACACTTTTTTCCTGAGCTTCGAGAATGAGACTCTCTTTTTCTTTTAAATCAGGGGTAATATAACGTTCTGCGTTCGTTAACGTTTGCTTACGTTCATACCTTCCTTCAGGTAAAAGGTGAAGATTGGCTTTTGTTACCTCAATATAGTAGCCAAAAACACGATTATAGCCTACTTTAAGTGACTTAATCCCTGTATCCTGACGCTCTTTTTGTTCGAGTTCAGCAATCCATTGTTTCCCGTTCCTGGCTGCATCTCGGTAGTCATCAAGTTGGCCATTAAATCCATCTTTAATAATGTTCCCTTCTTTAATCGTAATAGGAGCATCGTCACTAATGGATTCCTCTAAGAAATCATGAACTTCTTGGAGGGGATCGATGTTGTCTGCAAGTCTATGAAGCTCAGGTTGCTGGAACGATTGTAAGAGTGTTTTAATCTCAGGGACCTTAGATAAAGATTGTTTTAGTTGAATAAGATCGCGCGCGTTCACATTCCCATATGCTACTCGTCCTGCTAAACGCTCGAGGTCATACACAGAGGTAAGCGCTTCTCTTAACGATTCACGCTCAAAAAATTGCTCTACTAATCCTTCCACCTGATTGTAGCGCTTTTCTATCATATTTTTATTTAAAAGTGGACGCTCTAGCCATTTTTTAAGAAGACGTGCTCCCATTGAAGTTACAGTCTTATCAAGAACCCACAAAAGACTTCCCTTTTTCCCTTGTTTACGAAGGGTTTCCATTAGTTCGAGGTTTCGCTTGGAATACATATCCAGTGTCATATACTGTTGTAACTCAATGACTTGTACTGGCATCAGGTGATCCATTGAGCGTTTCTGTGTGCGTTGAATGTAATGGAATAGTCGCCCAAATCCGGTTTTCAGTTTATCTTGAGGTAGGTCTTTCACAAGATCTAAGTGTTCTTCTGGCATGTCCGATTCTTCTTCTGTAGATAGGGTAACTCCTAATCGTTCTACGAATGCTGAGCTTTTGTCCTCAGCCATATCTGGGGGAACGACAATCTCTTTTACTGGACGATTGTAAAGCTCACTAAGCACATGATCAAATCCGTCGTTAATGAGAGCAACGCTATTTTCGCCTGTTGTTAAGTCATTATACGCAACAACATAGGTTTGATTGTCAAAAGGTGTAACAGCAGCAAGGAAGTTATTTTCTTCTTCTTGAAGCATAGCCCCCTCCATTACTGTACCTGGAGTAATCAGTTGAACGACTTCACGTTTTACGACCCCTTTTGTATGTTTAGGATCTTCAACTTGTTCACAAATGGCGACTTTGAAGCCTTTTTCTATTAAGTTTTTAATATAGTTTTCAGCAGAATGATAAGGAACTCCACACATTGGAATCCGCTCATCTCCACCATCACGACTTGTTAATGTAATCTCTAACTCTTGAGCTGCTCTTGTAGCATCTTCAAAGAACATTTCATAAAAATCGCCTAAGCGAAAAAATAAAAAAGCATCTTTATGTTGGGCTTTGATTTGTAAATATTGCTGCATCATTGGTGTATGTTTTGCCATCATTTTTCCTCCAACCGATCAAATCTCATATGCTATCCATTATAGCATATAGATTGGCGGCTCTACTAATCTAAGAGAAGTCCATATTCTAGAAAAGTACGTTGATTTCTGTGAGCGTAAGCCATATTTATTGTGGGTGTTTTAAAATTTAATATTTCCATTAAAGCCCCCTTATCTGGGAGACTTGGATTCGAGATATAGGTTCGGAGGAGTCCGTTGCTTGCATGAGAGTAAGGGGGTCAGTGAAACGGCAATACTCCTGTGGAAGACCAGCTGAGCCTCCTCGTTCACTCCGTTCTCTGTGGGGTCTCATCTGCCCTTTCTACCACTGGAGTTTGCCGTTTCCTTCCCCCCCCCCTTGCGTTTATGGAGAATAACGGACCCTAGTGTGTGAGTTCTAAACCTTACGGACATCTGTTCCGTTATTTTGAACTTTTAAGGCATTTCGAGAGTCGTTACGGACATATGGTACCTTATTTGTGACAGATTGCTCTTTATTACGGTGATTTGCAGCAATTAGCGGAATGAATGTCCGTAAGCTCTTTAGAAAAACCATTTTAAGGTGAAATAGCGGAACAAATGTCCGTAAGCATTACCTCCTCATATCGCTGCGGTTCCGTTAATCTCCATTCGGCTAAGGTGGGCTTGGGAACGGGTTGACTCCTCCGGAAAAACGGGCGAGCGAGACCCCGCAAGAAGCGTAGCGTATGAGGAGGCTCGATCGTTCGTCCGGGGAAAGCAACCCGTTCCCAAGCCCACCGCACTCCACAATAGCAACGGAACCTCCTCTCTTACTAAAACAGTTATTCCATATTACTTCCATATAATTGAATAACTCTTTAAACAGAATGTGAACAAAACAATTAAGAAATAAAAAACGATCCGCCTTCCTAAGAAGGGGATCGTTTTTGTTACTCTTCTTCTTCTTTTGCTAAGAAATCTGGGTCGATATCTGAGAAATCATCTTCCTCAACATCAAAATCCCATTCGTCATCTAAATTTAGAAGACCCTCGGGATCTTGCTTTACGTAAACTTTTGTCTCACCGACAACCTCGACGATAAATTCACGTTCTACATCCACAACAATCTTGTGGCCTTGATTCGAAATACGTGCCTCTAAACAATTTGGTTGCTGCACCACACGAGCGACTACTTCAAAATCATCACTTAAGCAGTTTGCATCTTTTGTGGAAAGGCGAACTTGATCTCTATAATTCACCTTTTCTGTTACAACTTCAGTCTTCGTATTGTCATTATACGAATACCAAGTGTTTACGTCGTAACTCCCTGATACTTCCACATAGTCGCCCTTATTCCTTGCATTATAAATGTGGTTGATTACCCAGCATCCCAAAATGCTCGTTGGGCGATGAGATGGTGATACGGTATTCGTATCTTGTGTAAACTTTCGACCCTTTCCGCATACCGCTTTTGTAATGATCTCACGATACTCCTGGTCAAATAAAGACATGAGAGCCCAACCTCCTCCTTCTTTGTTCATACTCATCCTATGCAAGACATTCGCCCGAAGTGCACAAAGTATAAAAATGATTCACATTTCTAACTCATATGAACAAAAGATTTTTGCTCCTAGTACATTCTATGCAAGCGCCTAAGAAAATGTACGAAAAGTTAAAGAAAGTTGGAAGAAATTTGGCGAAAGCTTGTACAGTTTTTGGGTAAGGAAGATGCTCGACCCTGTAACCGGATGTGGCCACACTCATAAAAGAGTTATACACAAGATAGTAATTTTATAATTTTCCTATAGCACAAAAAAAGAGCACCCGTTTACCGAATGCTCTTTCCTTACTTATATTAGTGGCTGCAACCTTCACCTTCGTCAACTGTTGCTGAGCCTGTCGTACCTTTTAACAAATCTCCGCCTGTTTCACGAATGATTTCGTTCGTCACTTCATTTGCGATAGAATTCGAAACCATTTGCAAGAAGTCATTCACGTCTGTTTGAGTGTTCTTGAACTCTTGCACAACAGGGATTTCATCTAATTCTTCTTGTAAACGATCGATCTCTTTTTCAACTTTTTTAAGTGCTTCAGTCTTCTCATAATACTGGAAGTTAACCGCGTTTTTTTGTAGGGATTTGATGCGATTAATTAACTCTTGCACTTTTTTGTTTTCATTAAGTTTTGCTTCTACTTGTTTGAAACGATCAATCTCAGGTGTTTCTGCCATCATGTGTGCTAACTCTTCTGCTCGTGAGATAACTTCTTTACGTGTATATTTTGCCATATTATCGAACCTCCGCTGTCTCTACCATTTCCCCATCAAGAGACCATGTTTTTGCTTTTGTTATTTTCACAGGTACAATCTGTCCAATCATCGACTTTGGTGCACGGAAGTTTACGAGTTTGTTTCTATACGTATGTCCCGCTAATACATCTGGGTTGTTCTTACTTTCACCTTCGACGAGGACCTCGACAACTTCCCCTTCATATTTGCTCATTGCCTGTGCAGCTTGATGATTGACTACTGCATTAAGGCGTTGCAAACGTTCTTTTTTCACTTCATGTGGTACATTATCTTGCATTTTAGCAGCTGGGGTACCCTCACGTGGTGAGTAAATAAATGTGTACGCCCCTTCAAATCCAACTTCCTCAACAAGTGTTAAGGTTTCTTGGAACTGTTCTTCTGTTTCATTCGGGAAGCCAACAATAATATCTGTTGTTAACGTTGCATTTGGCATTGCCTCACGAATTTTACGAACAAGATCTAAATAACGTTCACGCGTGTAGCGACGGTTCATAATCTTTAAGACTTCTGAACTTCCTGATTGTACAGGTAAGTGAATGTGATCCAGTAAGTTCCCGCCTTTAGCTAGCACTTCAATAAGACGGTCGTCAAAATCGCGTGGGTGAGATGTTGTAAATCGAACACGCGGGATATCGATTTTATGGATCTCGTCCATTAAATCTCCCAGCCCATATTCCATATCTAGATCTTTACCGTATGCGTTTACGTTTTGACCAAGAAGCGTAATTTCCTTATATCCTTGAGCAGCCAAATGACGAACTTCCTGAATAATGTCTTCAGGTAGGCGACTACGCTCTTTACCGCGCGTGAATGGTACAATACAATACGTACAGAATTTGTCACACCCGTACATAATGTTTACCCAAGCTTTGATATTCCCTTTACGTTGGCGTGGAAGGTTTTCAATGATATCCCCTTCCTTCGACCATACATCAACGACCATTTCTTTACCGAACAGTGCTTCTTTAAGTAGCTGTGGTAAACGGTGGATGTTATGGGTACCAAATATCAGATCAATAAATTGGTGCTTTTGTAGAATACGATTTACCACGGATTCTTCCTGTGACATACAGCCACATACACCTAGAATTAAGTCTGGATTTTCACGCTTCAATGCTTTTAAGTGACCGATTTCACCAAACACTTTATTCTCTGCATTTTCACGGATTGCACAAGTGTTTAGCAGAATAATATCCGCTTCATGTTGATCATATGTGGTTTCATAACCCATGTCAGCAAGGATACCAGCCATAACTTCTGTGTCATGTTCGTTCATCTGGCAACCATAAGTACGGATTAGAAACTTTTTTCCTTCTCCGATATTTTTCATATCTTCCGGGATTTTAAAGTCATAATGGACCTGAGTATCTTGTTTTCCGCGTTTTTTAGCATCCTTCATATTAGGTGCCTGGTATGTGGTTTGAAAGTATTTCGCAATCATTTCATCTGATGATGTACTTTTAATTCTTTCTAAATCTTGATCCTTCTCGGATTTTATGTCCGATGGATTCTTATTGATAATTTGTTGTTCAAGTCTTTGCTTTTCGTTCATTAATGGAGATCTCCTTTCGTACGGTCTCTCTAACTGTAATATTATATCAGGCTTGAAAGCAAAAATAAAAGGACATTTCGTGACAAAATTAACAAAAGCGAATCCGTCCGTTTAGCAACGAAGGGACTGGACTGAGCCCGTAGTGAGATAAAGGAAACACAAATTGTGAAGCAATTTGATGTTGACTTATCGAACGGAGAAAGTAAAAAGGATGATCGGCTAAGTTCGTCACGTCCTGTGACAACGCCGATCTGACCCACATCGTGTGACCCCAAGTTCGTCACGTCCTGTGACAACGTCGATCTGACTCACGTCGTGTGGGCCCAAGCCCCTTCGTTGCTGGGCGGTGGAGCTAGATGTCACATCTTGTCCATAACAAAAGCTGACCCCACATATCGAGGTCAGCTCTTCACTGTTATAAAATTCCCAAATTCTTACCAGCGCGCTCAAATGCGTCCAATGCTTCTTGGAGCTCTTCTTTAGAGTGCTCTGCTGTAACAATCGTACGAATACGTGCTTTTCCTTTTGGTACAGTTGGGAAAACAATACCTTGTGCAAACACGCCTTCTTTGAACAGTTCATCGGAAAATTTATGTGTCAGTGCGTCGTCACCAATCATTACTGGTGTAATCGGTGTTTTACTGATACCTGTATCAAAGCCTAGCTTCGTTAAACCATCCTTGAAGAATTTCGTGTTATCCCATAGCTTTTGAATTAACTCTGGTTCTTCAAGTAATACATCAATTGCTGCGTCACATGCTGCTGTAACTGCTGGCGGGTGTGATGTACTGAACAGGAATGGACGGCCTTTGTGGATTAAGTACTCTTTTAATGTTTGAGATGTTGCTACATACCCACCAAGTACACCAATAGCTTTACTTAGCGTACCAACCTGAATATGTACACGACCATCTAAACCAAAGTGATTTACTGTGCCTCGGCCATTTTCACCAAGCACACCACTAGCATGAGCATCATCTACCATAATAAGGGCATCATATTTCTCAGCTAATTCAACGATTTCTGGTAATGGTGCAATGTTTCCGTCCATAGAGAAAACACCATCTGTTACAACTAAACGTGTACGGTACTCACTAGAAGCTTTTAGTGCTTCCTCTAAAGATTCCATGTCAACGTGCTTGTAAATTTTACGCGCTGCTTTAGTTAGACGGATGCCATCAATGATTGAAGCGTGGTTTAATTCATCAGAAATGACAACGTCCTGATCATTTAACATGGAAGAAAGAACACCTTGGTTCGTCGTAAAACCAGATTGGAATACAAGCGCTGCTTCTGTGTGCTTAAATTTTGCAAGTTTACGCTCATACTCTTCGTGCATAGAAAGAGTACCTGCAATTGTACGAACTGATCCTGTACCTACACCATACTCTTCAATTGCCTTTTCAGCCGCTTCCTTCATACGAGGATGATTGGTTAAACCAAGGTAGTTGTTAGAGGAAAGTTGAATAACATCCTTCCCTTTAATCGTTACACGAGATCCTTGTGCTGATTCTAGTGGGATTAATTCACGAAACGTACCTTCGTCTTTCATTTGATTAAGTTCTTCTTGTAAATGCTCAAAACCCTTCATGCAATCGCCTCCTTAATCTAATACAATATACTGATATTTAGGTAATGGTTTTTGGTTGGCCCCAGTAGCAGTGTCTCCGATTTTCGTTGCTCCCATCCATTCATAAAAAGGAGCAGCATACGGGTCACTTTCCCATTCTATTTTTTCTATAGAATAGTTCCTGGCAACACTAACCATATGATACCACATTCTTTTGCCAAGTCCTTCTCCTATGTATACAGGGTCTAAATAGAAATCCTCAAGCCACGCATGATTTTTGTTTTGAATTATAGAATAAAACCCTGTAACAGAACCTCCATCCTCGATCACATAGACATGATCTTTCGCAATGCGATCAGAAGGAACGTGTAAAAGAAGCTCACATTCCTTCATAAACGCCTCACTATATCCCCAATAGGCTTTGGACTTTATAGCAATATTTGATAAATGTGGTGATTCTTCTGGAATAGCTCGTCTGAAAATGCTAATAAGCATTCGGGTGTAATACGACTTTACCGCATTTCCCTTCATTCATTAATTGGAACCCTTTTTCAAAATCCTCCATAGGAAGATGGTGCGTAATAATTGGGGTTACATCTACCTGATTCGATTGAAGTAAACGAGATACCTGCTGCCATGTTTCGAACATCTTACGCCCAGCAATTCCTTGTACTTCTATACCTTTAAAAACAATATCATTTGTTACATCAAGGGTAACAGGTTTTACAGGCAGACTTAAAATCGAAACACGACCACCGTTCGTAACCATCTTGAAGCCTTGATCCATTGCGATAGGGTGACCACTCATTTCACATACGACATCAACACCATGACCGTCTGTTAGCTCTTTGGCCTTTGCTACTGGATCCATTTCTTTCGAGTTAACAATCGTTGTGGCACCCATCTTCTCAGCTAATTCTAAGCGATAAGGATTCAAGTCAAAAGCAAGAACTTGTGAAGCCCCTGCAGCCTTAGCAACACCTACTGCCATTAATCCAATTGGTCCACATCCGATAATGGCTACATTTTTCCCAGCTACATCACCGTTAAGAACTGTATGTACTGCATTCCCCATCGGTTCTTGTATGGACGCAATGTCAGTTGACATTGTATCTGGATTCTTCCACATATTCTCTTCTGGAAGAGCTACATATTCTGCAAAGCATCCGTTCGTATCTACTCCAATAATTTGAGTGTTCTCACAGATGTGGAACTTCCCTGTTAAACATTGAGGGCATTGGTGACATACAATATGTGTCTCTGCACTTACATAGTCCCCAACATTTACTTTCGAAACTTTACTCCCTACTTCAACAACTTCACCAGAAAATTCATGTCCGAATACATATGGTGGATTCACTCGACTAGCAGACCATTCATCCCAATTATAGATGTGGAGGTCTGTCCCACAAATTGAAGTCGCTTTTACTTTTATTAAAACATCTAAGTCTCCTATTTTAGGAATATCTACTTCTTGAAGTTGAGCACCTTTAGCACGTTCATGCTTTACTAGCGCTTTCATTCTTCCATCCATGGTGAACACCTCTTACCGTTAAATTATTAATCTAACACTATTATAATCATATTTCATGAAAAAGCGCCAGTATTTATTACGATTATGTCCTCCTCACATGTACATTTGCACACACGAGAAAGCGTTTACAAAAAGAAATTAAAAAACCGCCCTTGATAAGAGCGGTTTCGTACATTTTATCATTACATAAATTCTGAAATAAGTTTTTCAAAATGATCGTCATTCATGTTTAGCTCTGATGTAACTAATGAATCTTCTTTATAGCCATGGATAAGCTCCTGATAGGATTTTTGTTCCTTATTTTGATAGATTAATCCTGACACAAGCCCGTCATAATTCATCAATGTGCGCATAGCTTCTTCTCTACTACTCGCATCATAACCTTCTATATCTTTAAGTTTAACTAGATTATCTTTAAACCATTCATACGTATTTATTTTGTTGTAGGTCACACAAGGACTAAAAACATTGATAAAGGAAAACCCATCATGCTGAATGCCCTGTTCAATAATAGACGTGAGATCTTTTAAGTCACTGGAAAAACTCTGTGCTACAAAAGTAGCTCCTGAAGAGAGTGCCATCTCAATAACATTAACAGATGACTCGATCGATCCTTCTGGCGTACTTTTCGTCACAAAGCCCATTTCACTTCGGGGCGATGTCTGCCCTTTTGTTAATCCATAGATTTGGTTATCCATGACAATATACGTGATATTCATATTTCTACGAATGGCATGTATGGTGTGACCCATACCGATCGCAAATCCATCACCATCACCACCTGACGCTATAACCGTTAAATCCTTGTTAGCCATTTTTACGCCTTGAGCTAAAGGTAGAGCTCGACCATGGATGCCGTGAAATCCATAGGCGTGTATATACCCAGATATACGACCCGAACATCCAATACCTGAGATTAATGCAACGTCTTCAGGCTCTAACCCAATATTTGCAGCCGCCTTTTGAATAGAGGCCTGTACGGAAAAATCACCACAACCTGGACACCAGTTCGGCTTTACTTTATTCCGAAAATCTTTAAATGTTGCCATTAGATCAACCCCTTGCATTCTTTATACATCTCGCCAGGTTTAAACGGTGTACCATCATACTTCAGAACACTAGCCATTTTGTGGGCATTACCTACGTTCATTCTAAGAATACTCGCTAATTGTCCTGTAGCGTTATGTTCGATAACAAGCACTTTATTAGCTGATGAAATAAGTGGCAACATTTCATCTATTGGAAAAGGATGAATTAATCGTATTTGTGCGTGATTGACTTTATATCCATCTTTTTCTAAAAGTAGCTTGGCTTCTTCGATTGTTCCGCGTGTGGAATTAAACCCAACTAGTAAAACATCTGCTAGTTCGTGTGGGGTATCTTTATAAACAGGAATGTTGAACGTTTTAGGTAAATCTTTTAGTTTTCGCATTCGTTTATCCATTTGAACTTGTCGGTTTTCCGAAAGCTCTGAAGGTTTTCCAGCTTCATTATGCTCAACACCCGTAACATGGAAAATTCCGTTTTTCGTTCCAGGGAGAACACGAGGAGAAACCCCATCTTCTGTCGTTTCGTATCTTTTAAATGTTTCACCTTTTTCTAGTACAGGGAGTGCCTCGCCCTCTTTTATTTTACCACGACGAATGGAAATGGAACGTTGGTCTAAGGGTTCGACAGTCTGTTTTCCAAGCGACAATTGAAGGTCAGATAATAGGATTACAGGACATTGATACTCATCTGCAATATTTAAAGCTTCAACAGCATCATGGAAAGCCTCCTGTACCGTACTTGGAGCCATCACGACTTTTGGGATTTCACCGTGTGTACCATAGATCATGGCCATCAAATCCGATTGCTCCTGTTTGGTAGGAAGGCCTGTACTTGGACCCCCACGTTGTGTATCGACAATAACGAGAGGCGTTTCAGTCATACCAGCTAATCCAATTGACTCCATCATAAGCGATAATCCAGGTCCTGCAGATGCCGTAATCGTTCGAACTCCTGCATAATTCGCCCCAATAGCCATTGTCGCGGCAGCCATCTCATCTTCAGTCTGGATAACTGTTCCACCGAATTCAGGTAGTTTTTTAATCATATATTCCATAATCTCAGATGCTGGTGTAATGGGGTAGGCAGACATAAAGCGACAACCACCAGCTAAAAAGCCCAGTGCGATAGCATCGTTCCCGATCATATACATTCTTTTCTTTCCATCTGCTTCTTCCAGTTTCATTGTAGATATATTCCCACTCGCTTGGTCTTGTACATATTGTGCCCCTTGACGTATAGCTTCCATGTTATTTTCTACGACACTTTCACCCTTACGTCCGAATATACTTTCTACAACCTCTCGAAACGATTCTGGATTTAATTCAAGTATGGCACTAGAGGCACCGACAGCAACCATGTTTTTCATAAGTGCATTGCCAAGGTCTTTTGCAATTTTAGTAAAAGGCACAACATACAATGTGACATTGCTTCCTTCAGGAATTGTAGGTTGGAATTTTTCATCAGCGATGACAATTCCATTCTGTTGGAGTTCATAAAAATTCACATCAATGGTTTCTTGATCAAAAGCAACCAAAATATCTAGATCATCCGAAACAGAACGTACCTGAGAAGTGGATACACGAACTTTATTATTTGTATGTCCTCCTTTAATCCGTGACGAAAAATGCCTATAACCATATAAGTAATAACCCATTCGGTTTAGAGCAATGGAAAAAATCTCTCCAGTACTTTCGATCCCTTCCCCTTGCTGTCCACCAACCTTCCATGAGAGCTGCTTTTTCATACTTTTACACCCTTTCGCATATCTCCTTATACGTGCACTCTAAGATGTCTTATGTATCATGATGAAATCTAGTAATCTTCTTCTCTCTTATTATACGCACGATAAGGGAGGAAATATGCGTGTTTTCCTAAGGGTTGTTAAAGCACTTCTTGGTATTTGAATGGAAATGTTCTAATAAAGTTTTCATGGGTTATTTTATTAATGATGTTTTGAGGGTAATGATTTCGGAGTACATTAATAAAGGCATCATAATCATCATAATCAACGAGACCATCAACAATCATATCTGTCCCATCAAAATCCGATCCAAATCCTAAAGAGTCCTCTCCACCCATTTGGAGAATGTATTGAATATGTTGAATTACTTGAGATGGTGTCGCCACTTTTGATTCATCTAAGAACCCAGATACAAACGTGACTCCAATAAAAGCCTTCCTTTTAATCAGAGCAGTTAACTGCTTATCATCTAGATTACGAGGATGTGGACACAGCGCATATACATTTGAGTGGGACGCCATCGGATATTTCGCAAGTTCCATAACATCCCAAAACCCCTGATAGGATAAGTGTGAAACGTCTGTCCATATATGGTTTTCATTTAACAATTGCACAACCTCTTTCCCGAATGCTGATAGGCCTGCACCACGTTCTTCTCGTATACCATCACTCACGGCATTTGCTTGATTCCAAGTTAAACCTACTGCTCGGACACCTAAGCGTATTAACGTTTTAAGCTTCACTAAATCTGCTCCAATAGGGTGACATCCTTCTAATGTAAGAATTGCTCCCTTTTCATCAGGCTTTAAATTTAAAAGATCTTGCTGTGATTGAACCCATATAATGTTAGGGTTTGGCTTTATAATTCTTTCGAAAAATAAATCAACCATTTCTAAAGCGACCTGATATTGGTGATCCTGATGGACATAATCTGGAACATATATAGCAAAGCATTGTACCTTCACCTGATTCTTTTGCCACTTCTCGTAATTCACACCTAGTTCAGGACTAGATAGAAAAGATAAATCTGGTTTTTCCCATAATTTATATAGAGCATCACAATGTGCATCGATAATCATTTTTGTCCCTCCAAATATAGATCTTGAGTAAAAAGACTCGGCTTCTTTAAGCCGAGTCTCATTATATGTAAATGAAATTAAGAACTTTTTTGTATAGTGGAAATATAAATCTTTGAACCTACGAAAAGAAAACCTGCTTGCCATCTAGCAAACAGGTAACCTATATGATACTTATCGAGGTTCTACGATTAGTTTAATAGCTGTACGCTCTTCGTTATCAATCATAATGTCTGTAAAAGCTGGAATACAAATAAGATCAACACCACTTGGGGCAACAAATCCTCTAGCGATTGCTACCGCTTTCACGGCCTGGTTTAATGCACCAGCACCGATGGCTTGGATTTCCGCTGATCCGCGTTCTCTTAGTACGTTCGCGAGTGCTCCTGCTACAGAATTCGGGTTGGATTTAGCTGAAACTTTTAATATTTCCACTACTAGTTCCTCCTTCATATCCTAATATAATCTTCCACTTTTACTATATTCATGGAGTTGAAAGTTATTCCCCCTTATTATGAATGAATTTTTTGAATAATTCAAATAATTAGGTAAAGAATGGATGATCGTCATTAATTAATATGCGCTTCACCTTTGTAGCTTTACCGGAAGAAGAGTCAACATCTACCAAAAATCCACTTAGTTGTGTTCTACCCGTTTTTGGTATCTCAAAACGTACAGGTAAACTTGTAAGGAATTTTTTTATCACTGCTTCTTTATCCGTTCCCAAAATCTCGTCATAAGGTCCCGTCATTCCTACATCTGTAATATAAGCTGTACCATCAGGCAAAATTCGGTCATCTGCCGTTTGAACGTGTGTATGAGTACCAACAATAGCACTAACTCGCCCATTTAAATACCAAGCCATCGCTTGTTTTTCAGAAGTCGCTTCGGCATGGAAGTCAACGAATATTAGGTTTGTTCGTTTTTTTGCTTCTTTAATCAATTCATCCGCTTTTGTGAATGGATCATCTAATGGTGGCATAAATGTTCTTCCCTGAAGATTAATGATGGCTAATTCTACCCCATTATCTTTTATGAAAGTAAGACCTTTCCCAGGTGTACCTTCCGGAAAGTTTGCGGGACGAACCATTTTATCTGCCTTATCGATAAAATCAAAAATCTCTTTCTTATCCCATGCATGGTTTCCTAGCGTTACAGCCTGTGCTCCTTGTTCAATAAAACTTCTATATATTTTTTCATTAATGCCTTTACCGGAGGCAGCATTTTCACCATTAATAATCGTAAAGTTTGGATGGTACGCTTGTTTTAATTTTGGTAAATAATCTTGAACCATCTGTCTTCCTGGAGATCCTACAACGTCGCCTACAAATAATATTTTCATATCGTATTTCCTCTCTTTATGTAAAATTCTTTTATAGTGTCACACAGAGGTGTGTGGATGTCAAAACTCTGGTTCTTGTAGTATTGGGTGCAGTTGAATGCATTATACCTTTGTCATGAGGCTCTATGGTCGAATTACAAACTATCCACCTTTATAATTAAAGCTTTTGGCAAAGTACCTAACACCCTGAAAACAAATCAAAAGCGACCCCCTAAGGGATCGCTTTCTTTATTTCGCATATTCAACTGCTCTTGTTTCGCGTACAACGGTTACTTTAATGTGACCTGGGTAATCCAGTTCATTCTCAATCCGGTTTCGAACGTCTCGAGCTAACTGAACAGATTTCAGATCATCGATATCTTCAGGCTTAACCATGATGCGCACTTCACGTCCAGCTTGAATAGCAAAGGATTTCTCTACTCCGTCATAGGATTCAGAGATTTCTTCTAACTTCTCAAGACGCTTAATGTAGTTTTCAAGTGTTTCACTACGTGCACCAGGGCGAGCGGCAGAAAGAGCGTCCGCTGCAGCTACTAGTACAGATATAATGGATGTAGCTTCTTCATCTCCATGGTGAGATGCAATTGCATTGATGACTGTGTCATTTTCTTTATACTTCGTAGCCAATTCAACACCAATTTCAACGTGACTACCTTCTACTTCATGATCAATGGCTTTACCAATGTCATGTAGTAATCCAGCGCGTCGAGCAAGTGTTTCGTCTTCCCCTAGTTCAGCAGCTAACAAGCCTGATAGGTATGCTACTTCCGTGGAGTGTTTCAACACATTTTGACCATAGCTTGTACGATATTTTAGACGTCCTAAGATCTTCACAAGATCAGGATGTAGACCGTGAACACCAACTTCAAATGTTGTTTGTTCACCAACCTCACGAATATATTCATCTACTTCACGACGAGATTTCTCTACCATTTCTTCAATGCGTGCAGGGTGGATACGTCCATCCTGTACTAATTTCTCTAAAGCAATGCGAGCAGTCTCTCGTCGAATTGGGTCAAACCCAGATAAAATAACTGCTTCTGGTGTATCATCAATAATAAGGTCAATCCCCGTTAATGTTTCTAACGTACGGATATTACGTCCCTCACGTCCAATAATACGACCTTTCATTTCGTCATTTGGTAAGTTGACAACGGAAACGGTTGTCTCTGCAACGTGATCGGCAGCACAACGTTGTAAGGCAAGTGATAGAATGTTTTTCGCTTTCTTATCAGCTTCCTCTTTCGCACGATTTTCCGCTTCTTTCACCATAAGCGCTGATTCATGGGAAACTTCTTGTTCTACACGTTCTAAAATAATCTGTTTAGCTTGATCTGTTGTGTAACCGGAAATGCGTTCAAGCTCAGACTGTTGCTGCTCTCTCATCTCTTCCACTTTGCTTTCCGTTACTTCAATTTGTTGTTGTTTTTCTGTTAGTGACTCTTCTTTCTTCTCTAACATGAGCTCGCGCTTATCCAGCGTTTCACTTTTACGATCCAGATTCTCTTCTTTTTGCATTAAACGGCTTTCTTGCTTCTGAAGTTCATTGCGACGCTCTTTAACTTCCTGTTCAGCTTCCTGACGAAATTTATGGTTCTCTTCTTTTGCTTCTAAAAGAGCTTCCTTTTTCGCTGCATCAGCGTTACGATGCCCTTCGTCCACAATTTGCTTCGCCAATTCTTCTGCACTGGAAATCTTCGCTTCGGCAATGGATTTCCGAACCAAATAACCAACAAACAAACCGACTATAAGGGTAAGCAAAATGGAGATGATTAGTGTCATTGTACCCATACGTTCACCTCCTCTTGCTATTTACTTGTACCATACATGTTTGTCGGCATGTACTTAGATGTTCATTGTTCCATTTTCATTTTCGTGTGTTTAATCATCATTACATTTGTATAAGGTAAATAAAAATGAAAATTATACATATTAATTTTAAGCTTGACTACCAGTATTGTCAAGGAATGGTCGCATAAAACAAAATGAGCAAGATTGAATTCGTCTAAATATTTTGCTTTTTCTCGTTTTTATTCAATATGCTTTGGTTCTTATTGTAGATGAATTTGTTCGGTATTCAAGATAAGCCCCTTATCTTGAAGACTTGGTTTCGAGATAACGTGCGGTAGAGGTCCGTTGCCGAAAAAAGAGTAAGGGGTTCATTGAAACGGCGATACTCCTGTGGAAGACCGTCCGAGCCTCCTCACTCACTTCGTTCCCTGCGGGGTCTCGGCCGCCCTTTCTACCACTGGAGTTCGCCGTTTCCTTCACCCCTTGCTGTTATGGAGGTTAACGGACCCAAGGATGAGATCATTTAATATCATGCTTAAGGTGATTTTATTTTAGATACTAACCCCCTCTACATATAAGGCTTTAGATCACTTTAAGGAATATTTGATTTAACCACAGATTTTAAATCAGAAAACCTTACGATAGCTGCGGTTCCGTTATTCACCATTCGGCTAAGGTGGGCTGTGGAACCATCCCGCACCAGCACTGCCATATTATTGAATACTTCAATTAAGCCACTCAATAAAAATCCCCCCTACCTATTTGGCAGGGGGGATATATTAAACGTCTAAACTACTTTGGTTTTCTTCAGATTCTTCTTCATCTGGAGTTTCATCCATTCCGTAATGCTGACGGATTTTTGCATGGATTTCGTGATACGTTTCTGGATTCTCTTTGAAGAATTGCTTAGCATTTTCACGACCTTGGCCTAAGCGCTCGTCATTATACGAGTACCAGGAACCACTCTTCGTAATAATATCTAAGTTTGTACCGATATCAAGAAGCTCACCTTCAGCTGAAATACCTTCACCGTACATGATATCTACTTCAGCTTGTTTAAATGGAGGTGCTACCTTATTTTTCACGACTTTGAGCTTCGTTTTATTACCAACCATTTCATTCCCCTGTTTTAATGTTTCCGCACGACGTACTTCAAGGCGAACTGAAGAGTAGAATTTCAGCGCACGTCCACCAGGAGTTGTTTCTGGGTTACCAAACATGACACCGACTTTTTCACGGATTTGGTTAATGAAAATAGCTGTTGTCTTCGATTTGTTAATGGCACCACCAAGCTTACGTAAAGCTTGAGACATTAGACGAGCTTGAAGACCTACGTGGGAATCTCCCATTTCACCTTCGATCTCCGCTTTTGGAACAAGCGCTGCAACAGAGTCGATTACGATCATATCAATTGCACCACTACGAACTAGTGCTTCTGCAATCTCTAGAGCTTGTTCTCCTGTATCAGGCTGGGATAGAAGTAATTCTTCAATATCTACGCCTAATGCACGTGCATAAACGGGGTCTAGAGCATGCTCGGCATCAATAAATGCTGCTTGTCCACCTTGACGTTGTGCTTCTGCAATTGCATGTAAAGCAACAGTTGTTTTACCAGAAGATTCAGGTCCGTAGATCTCAACGATACGACCACGTGGATAACCACCAACACCTAAAGCAACATCTAATGCCAAGGAACCACTTGGTACAGTATTTATTTTCTTCTCGGCTTGCTCCCCTAACTTCATTACAGAGCCTTTACCGAATTGCTTTTCTATTTGACGTAACGCCATGTCGAGCGCTTGTTTACGATCACTCACGTTTCTTCCCCCTTAAGATTGAACTATTACAATCATAACTCTTTTTATTCAATTTAACAAGAAAAATACGAATAAACGTTCCCCATTTTTTAATGAGTATGAAGGAATAACTTTTCAATTTCCCTCTATGAATCTTGTCATTTTAGGCTTTGAAAACAGCTTCAAAATATAATTTTAATAATTTTTTTGCTTTAAATGATGATATAAAAGTTCATATCCTTTTTTTACAGCTCTAGTGCGCACCATGTCGCGATCTCCATTAATATAGAAACGTTTCGCAAAAGGTGATTCTCCATCAACATATAACCCGATGTAGACTGTTCCTGCTGACTGCCCTTCTACCTCATCAGGCCCTGCGACACCTGTGAAACTAATTCCAATTTTTGATTCAAGTTTCTTTGCAACATTAACGGCCATAGATACTGCACAAGCTTCACTAACCGTTCCATAATGACTGATAATTAATTTTGGAACCTCTAGCAAGTTTTCTTTCACGCTTTTGGCATAACATACTACTCCACCGTTACAAACGCTTGAAGCACCCTCTAATGTAACAAGACGCTCTACAAATTGTCCACCTGTTAAACTTTCAGCAGCAGATATAGAGAGATTCTTTTCTTTTAAAAGTTTAAAAACTGTTTCTTCAATAGAATCCTCGTCATATCCATATACAAAATCTCCAACACGTTCGTAAATCTGCTGCTCTGTTGCTTGTACAAGTTCCTTTGCTTTTGTTTCTGACTCAGCTTTTGCAGTAAGACGTATAGCAACTTCACCATTACTAGCTAAAGGAGCAATGGTAGGGTTTTGCTGTGCTGAAATAAGATCTCTTAACTCATGCTCAAGTTGAGACTCACCAATACCTATAAAACGAAGCATCCTTGAAAAGATAGGGCTTTGATTAGGAAATGTGTTTTGAATATATGGAAAACCACTTTGCTCCATAATCGCTTTCATTTCTCTAGGTACGCCAGGTAAGAATATCCAAAGTGTTTCATCCTTTTGAACAGCCATGCCTGGAGCCATACCAACATCATTTTTTAAAATATCGGCCCCTTCAAAAATTCGTGCTTGCTTTCGGTTGTTAGGGCTCATGGATTGACCATTTTGTTCATAATAAGACTCAATATTTCTCATTGTCTCTTGATCTTCAAAAATTGGCTTTTTTAAGATCTCAGAAGCCGCTTCACGTGTTAAATCATCATCGGTTGGACCAAGTCCCCCTGTAACGATAACTAAATCTGACCGATCCTGAGCTAAAGAGAAAAGAGAGGTTAAGCGATCGTAATTATCTCCAATAACACTATGATGAAATATGTTGACTCCATGCAATGCCAGTTTCTCAGAAATCCATTGAGCATTTGTATTGGAGATTTGGCCTAAAAGCAATTCTGTACCAACTGCAATAATTTCTGCTTTCACACCATTTCCCATTACTTAGACCCCTCCATCACATGCCAGTTTTTCACAAAGTATTCTACACCGGAAGCAACTGTTATGAGCATCGCAGCCCATAAAGAAATTGTTGCGAATGGAAAACCAACAAATGAAAACGGAAAGTTGTGTAATAGAAGCGCTGAAGCTGCAATAATTTGAATCCATGTTTTTAATTTCCCCATTTGTCCAGCTGCAAGAACAATCCCTTCACCAGCTGCTACTAAACGTAAGCCAGTCACAGCAAATTCTCGGCTTACAATCAAGATCACTAACCATGCCGCAGCCATGTCAAGTTCTACAAGAGAGATTAAAGCTGCAGAAACAAGCAATTTATCTGCTAAGGGATCTAAAAACTTCCCTAAATTTGTGACAAGGTTATACCTTCTAGCGTAGTAACCATCAACCCAGTCTGTAATGGAAGCGATTATAAATAGAATGGCTGCCACAAAGTGAGATACAGGTAAAGAGCTTTCACCAATGTCCCAAGTACCCCAATCTAATGGCACTGAAAGTAAAAAGATAATGATGGGAATCAATAGTATGCGTGATATCGTAATGCGATTTGGTATATTCATAATTTTTCCTCCATTTTCTGTTCCCGTGAAACGTATAATGATTGACTAGAAAAAAGTCATCTTTTTCAAGATGACTCTTTTTCCTTAGACTATTGTACTGATGAACCTTTTACGTTAATCCAAATGGTTTGAACAATATTTTCTTCTGGATTCACTGGATACTCTAGCTTCTGATCATTTATAAAGATGTTGGTTTGATTGGCTCGACCAACACGGATTCGAATACGTTCTTCTCCAGTAAGGTCTAAACTCATTTCAGGGGTGTCTGAGTTAAGGATTTTCCCGAAGAACTCTTTTCCTTTTCCGTTACGAACACCTAAAAAGCTTTCATCATTTTCTTGTATAATTTCTGCTCTAAATTTTAATTCATCTGCATTAACCAATTCTAAAGTAGATTCAGGTTCTGCCCCAGACCCTTTTTCTACCACATTAATTTCTTGCTTAGGTTCTTCAGGTTCTTGAGTTTCTTGTGTATCCCCTTGATTATCTTCTCCGTTATTTTCGTTTGTTTGATCAGAATTATTCTGATCCCCTTCACTACTATCGCCAGAGCTATCCGAGTTACCTGAATCTCCATCCTCATCTCTGAAGACTTCATCACTTACGCCGTCTTCATCCTGAGCAGGTGTGTCAGCAGGATTTGAATCAATTGTTTTTTGATAGAAAATATACCCAACTACAAGAATACCAATTACAAGCAAACCGATAATAAATTTAGGTAAAAATGTAAAGATAGCAGATCCCTTAGTGGATGTTTCGTCTTTATGTCGTTGTAATCTTGTGTATTGAATATATTCTTCTTCACTTGAACTTGGAAGCTCATTCGCATGTTCTTCCATGATTAAATCGGGATCTAATCCAACCGCTTCAGCATATTGCCGAATAAATGCTCTTGTGTAGAACTTACCCGGCATAATACTGAAATTGCCTTTTTCAATGGCTTGTAGATAACGGGTTTGGATTTTCGTTTCATTTTGGACATCATCAAGAGACATATTCTTTGCTTCTCTTGCTTCTTTTAACCTAGCACCGATTTCCATCTTTAAACACCATCCATTTTAAAAGTCAAACATGGAAAAGCCATCATCTTGATTAAATTCTGACTTATCTACTGTTTCGTATGTAATTTCTTCATCCTCACTATTGCGTAGCTCGATGATGTAGTCGAAATCACCTAATTTATATTCCGTTTCTCGTACGAACATATCTGGATGTTCAACAACCTTAGTTGCTGGAAGGCGCATAATCTCTCGTACAAGTTGCCAATGTCTTTCATTTGCTCTTTTTGTCGAAACAATTCCGTCGAGAATATAGAGATTCTCAGGGGAGTACTCATCCTCGATTAATTGACTACGTATCGTTTGTTTAAGTAATGTACTTGATACAAAAAGCCATTTTTTATTGGCAGATACACTTGCAGCTACTATAGATTCTGTCTTTCCTACTCGAGGCATCCCTCTAATTCCAATAAGTTTATGTCCGTCTTTTTTGAACAATTCAGCCATAAAATCTACTAAAAGACCAAGGTCTTCACGGACAAAACGAAATGTTTTTTTATCATCAATGTCACTATGTATATAACGCCCGTGTCTCACGGCTAAGCGATCACGCAATTTAGGACGACGACATTTCGTAACTGAGATCGTATCCATCGTTTGTAAAATTGATTTCAAACGATTAATTTGTTCATCATGTTTGCATAATAAAAGCATTCCTCGTCTAGAATCTTCAACACCATTAATCGTAACGATATTAATGGATAGCATTCCTAACAAGGAGGATATATCACCCAGCAACCCTGGACGATTATACTTAATTTCATATTCCAGGTACCATTCCTTCTTATCCATATCACAACTCCTTCCTCATTAAACCTAAACGTAGATAATGAAAATGTTAGTTATTCCTATCATAAAGCAAATTGAAATATTAGAAAAGGCTAATATGGTCCAAAAACTTCACATTTTTTGCAGAAGTTATCAGGTAGTAAGGAAAGATTTCAGAAAAGAGCGGCTATTTCATAAGACGAACACCATCTCCAATTAGTTTCATAACAAAAGAAAAAGCAAGAGGAAGACCCTCTCGCTTTTACTTCGTTCCGTTATTTTGTACAAGTTTTACCATCATATTAGCAATTGCGTGTTGTTCTTCTTGAGAAGCAACACTCCATAGATCACGAAGCATAGCCTCTTGGTCATTTTTCGCATCTACTTGGTTTGCTAAATAGTCACCTACTTCATAGGCAAGGTTAGAAACGGCTTGATCGTTCATTCCATCACCTTGTGCTTGGTGTAGGCGATCCCCTAAAAAGTCTTTCCAGGAATCCCAGTTATCTAATACAGACATGTCTAATTCCTCCTTAATTCAACTTACAGGATTATCTTTTGAAAAGACATCCGCTTTTATTCATGAAAGAAGGAAAAGTCATCATCCATTCCAAGCCCCTGTGACATTGATCAATTCACCTTGTATATAAGAAGAACGGTCATCCGCTAAAAATAATGCAGTATGAGCAATATCTTCTACTTGCCCCATTCTATTCACAGGAATTTCTTCTATAATCTCTTGTTTTTCTTCCTCACTCAAGTGACGATTCATCTTTGTTTCAATAATACCAGGACGAATCCCATTCACAGAAACTCCAGAGGGCCCCACTTCTTTAGCAAGTGATTTGATAAAACTATCCTGAGCACCTTTAACCGTTGAATACAACACTTCACAACTTGCACCCACATCTCCCCAAATAGAAGAGATCACAATAATATTACCAGCTTTATTCTGAATCATGGATGGTAAAAGGTGACGCGTAATTTTCCAAGGAGCTTTTACATGAACATTATACATCATGTCCATATCTCCATCTGTTACGTCTTGGAAGAGCTTTACTTGGCTAACGCCACTTGAGAATACCACTGTATCAACAGGGTGTTCGAGTGTCTCACAAAGACTCTCTATACCTATTCCCGAACTCAAATCCGATTGAATAATTTGGAGAACAGATCCATGAGGTATCTGTTCCTTTATTTTCTTAATCGCTTCTTCATTTTGATGATAGTGAAGAATTAATTTATACCCTTGTTCTGCAAAAGATATGGCAATAGAAGCTCCAATATCTCCACTAGCACCTATAATTAGGCATGTTTTCCCCATCTTACTTCCTTTCTACTTATCAGAAGGACGTACTTCTGTTACTGCGATACGATCTTCATCAATCCACGCTTTAAGGTGTTCTTCAACCTCATCCTTTGTTAAGGATTCAATGGCTGGTAAAACCTGAAATAGATCAATACCAAGGTGACGATATTGAACAAACGTTGTTGCAATAAACTCTAGAGAGTTCATGGATCGCATAAATTGTCCGATCTTTTTCCTTTTCATACGATTAAACTCTTCGTCTGTTAAATTACGACCCTTTAGCTCATGAAGCATTCCCTTTACACGTTCACTTAATTTTTCAGGGTTACGTGTATTTCCGCCTATTATCGTGAAGCCAAAGGATTTATCAAGATGTGTTTCGAAATGGAAAGAATCATCAATTAAATCTTCATTATAAAGTGCTTCAAAAAATTCTCCACTCTTAGAGAAGAAATGATCCAACACCATATTCTTCATCATATCCGTCTTCAAGAATGTATCTTCATTCAAGTATTTTGTATCCTCTTTAACACCCACTAAACATTTGGAAACAGATACAGGCATTTCAATAACCTTATGAGCCTCTGCTACACCTTTCGGCTCATCTGGATAAGCTCGATCTATGGTAGGTGTAGCTTCAAATTCCTTAGCATTTTGATTCTCTTCAATCAACTTCATCATACTCTCAGGGTCAAAATTCCCTGCAACGAAGAAGGTCATGTTGGATGGATGATAAAACGTGTTATAACACGTATAGAGATCTTCTTTTGTAATATCTTGAATGGAATCCACAGTCCCTGCGATATCTACTTTTACAGGATGGTTTTGGAACAAGCTTTGGATCGTTCCAAAAAATGCTCGCCAATCAGGTTGGTCATCATACATGCGAATTTCCTGTGCGATGATACCCTTTTCTTTTTCAACTGATTCATCAGAAAAATAAGGATCTTGAACAAAATCAAGTAGAGTTCTCACATTTTCTTGGATATGTTGGGTTGCTGAGAACAAGTAAGCTGTACTCGTGAAAGACGTAAACGCATTTGGAGATGCTCCTAGCTTCGTGAAGTCTTGAAATACATCTCGATCCTCTTTCTCAAAAAGCTTATGCTCTAAAAAGTGTGCAATCCCTTCAGGTACCGTTACTCGCTCTCTTTTTCCTATGGGGGAAAAGGTTTGATCAATGGAACCATATTCTGTTGTAAAGACCCCAAATGTTTTAGCCATTTCGCGTTTCGGTAATAAATAGACTTCTAATCCGTTATCAAGTTTCTTGGAATAAAGCGTTTCTCCAATTTGCTCATAATGTTGTGTATTCATTATGCATCGCCTCCCTCTTGCTTGGTTAGGAAGTAAACCGTATCTAAATGAACCTTTTCAGCTACTCGTAAGACATCCTCTTTTGTAACCTGCTTTACTTCTTCAATGAGTTCATCTGGTGTGCGATCGCTCCCTGAAATCACCTGATGATAAAGGACTTCCACAACACCTTGTTGGTTGTCTAATGTCTCAAGGAACTGGTTTACTACAAGGTCTTTAGTTTCTTGTACTTCTTCATCAGAAAAATCTCCGTCTTTCATGGCTTGCATCTGTTTTTCAATAATATCTCGAGCTTGTTTGTAGTCATTTGGATCAATTCCACTAAATACAAGTAAAAGGCCTTTATGACTTTCAAATCGAGATGCAGCATAATAAGCAAGACTATGCTTTTCTCGTACGTTTATAAACAGTTTAGATGATGGGAAACCACCAAATATACCATTAAACACTTGAAGCGCAGCGTAATCTTTATCTCCGTATCGAATATGTGTACGGTAACCAAGGTGAAGTTTACCTTGCTGTACATTTTGCTTATCAATTACTTCATTAGGTTGTTCAGGTGCCTCTTTCGAAGTCGTTTCCGTTGACGTTATAGTTGGATTTGAATCCCGTTTGATTTCCTCTTCTACAACGTTTTGAATTTTATTTTCGTCAAAACGGCCTTGCACATATACGTCCATCTTGTCTTGTGCAAGCATTTCTCGATAATAAGCAAATAGACTCTCACCTGTGATGTCTTGAAGGTCTTCTTCATATCCATGAACATGATATCGATAAGGCTCCTCACTACACATCTCATCTAGTAAACGACTATTTGCATAACTCATCTTATCGTCTTTTAATGACTTAATTTTTTGCGTTAGGGTTTGCTTTTCACGATCGACAATGTTTTTATCTAGAGATTCTCCATCTTTTTTAGGATGAAAGATGACTTCCTGCATCATTTGTAACCCTTTACGAAGAAGGTCATGATCTTCTGTCAAAAATTCATCATTCGCTACTTCCATTCGGAATGTCATAACATGATGCTCCCCTTTTTTAGAAGCATCAACTTTTAATACAGTGCCATATAGGTCATCAAGGGCTGTTCGAAACGATCTTGCAGATGGATAGTTCTCTGTAGCCTGTTGTAACACATAAGGTAACATCGCTCGTTTTGTAATGGTCTCTCTTTTGAGTGGAGACTTAAATTTAACAACAATTGTGTTTGTTTTATATTTGTTGCTCGGGATGATATGTATATCATATCCTTTGCTTTCATAACGCTTTTCCTCTACACGCGGCATTAAGGTTCCTCCTTTAATCATACTGATACTTATCATTAGCCTTTCTATATTATAGAAAAGCTATCCAGTATTTTATGTATTCTTTGATTGTATCGCTTTTTCATGAATGTGGCTAATAATATGGGAACAGTATAGGCGATACTTTATAAATGTTAATTAACAAAAGCCCCCTTATCTGGAAGACTCGAAATCGAGATAAGTTGAGAGCAGTCCGTTGCTTTTATGAGAGGTAGGGGTTCAGTGAAACGGCAATACTCCTGCGGAAGACCAGCTGAGCCTCCTCGTTCACTCCGTTCTCTGTGGGGTCTCATCTGCCCTTTCTACCGCGGGAGTTTGCCGTTTCCTTCACCCCTTAAGGTTGTGGAAGTTAACGGACCCTAGTTGTATGAGTTCTAACCCTTGCGGACATATGGTACCTTATTTGTGACAAAATGGACTTTTAAAGATGATTTGGAGCAAATAACGGGATGAATGTCCGTAAGCTCTTCAAAAAGATCATTAAAAAGACATTAGCTGAACAAATGTCCTTAAGCATCGTCTTCTTAATATCGCTGTGGTTCCGTTAATCATCATTCGGCTAAGGTGGGCTGGGAAACGGGCTGACTCCTCCGGAAAAACGGGCGAGCGAGACCCCGCAAGAAGCGTAGCGGATGAGGAGGCTCGATCGTTCGTCCGGGGAAAGCAGCCCGTTTCCCAGCCCGCCGCACTCCATAAAAGCAACGGAACCACTCCGCACCAGCTTATTCAATATTACTGCCATAAAACTGAATAAAAGCACATGTGATTTCTCTTAAGAAATCACATGTGCTTTAGAACAACATTCTTTATTTTTGTTAATGTTATTAACGACTACCCTTAATATATGGTGTACCGATCGCTTTTGGAGCTTCGGCGCGGCCGATGAATCCTGCAAGGGCTAGGATTGTTAACACGTAAGGTGCAATCATTAAGAATACAGATGGAATATCTTGCAACAATGGAATGGATGACCCTGTTAAGCTTAAACTTTGAGCAAATCCAAAGAATAAAGCTGCCCCCATTGCTCCTAATGGATGCCATTTCCCGAAAATCATAGCTGCGAGCGCCATAAATCCTTGTCCTGCAATCGTCGCGTGGGAGAAGTTTTGTGTAAAGGTTAACGCAAACACAGATCCTCCAATACCCGCGAAGGCGCCTGACAGAATTACACCTGTATAACGCATTTTGGAAACGTTAATTCCGTTTGTATCAGCTGCCATTGGGTGCTCACCAACAGAACGAAGACGCAGTCCAAATGGCGTTTTATAAATAACAAACCATACAACAAAAGCTAAAACAATCGCGATAAACGATGTAATATATCCTTCAAAGAACATTGGCCCTATAATTGGGATTTCACTTAAGATTGGAGTAGGTACAGAATAGAATGGTGCATTTACCATATCCGTTTGCCCTTTACCATACCACTCTTCAATTAAGAAAAGTCCGATACCAAGTGCCAAGAAGTTGATTGCTACGCCACTAACTACCTGATCAGCTCTGAAGGTAACAGAAGCTACAGCATGAATAACAGAAAAGATAGCAGCTACAACCATAGCGACTAATGTTGAAATCCATGGTGTTAAATCTCCCCAGATTTCTCCCATTTCACTTAATGGACCTGCTATTGTAAGGTTTACAGTAACACCTACAAACGCACCCATAACCATTAAACCTTCTAATCCAATGTTAACAACACCTGAGCGTTCACTGAAAACTCCACCTAATGCTGTAAAAATAAGCGGGGCTGCAAAGAATATGGCTGAAGGTACGATTAGTGTCAAAACATCTAAAATCCCCATTTATTTTTCCTCCTTTTTGAAGCGAGAAAGCGCCCAACGAATGATATAACCTGAGGCTACAAATAGAATAATTAATGCAACCACGATGTCCACGAGTTCTTGTGGAACGCCTGATGTTGACATGTTCAGGGCCCCGACTTTCAACGTACCAAATAAGAAGGCGGCTAACACGGTTCCTAGTGCTGCATTTCCACCTAGTAAGGCAACAGCGATTCCGTCAAACCCTATATTAGTGAAAGCGTTATTAACGGACATATACTGGAATGTTCCAAGGCCTTCCATTGCACCTGCAACTCCCGCAAAACCACCGGATATAATAAAGGACAAAATAATATTTCGGTTTACATTCATTCCAGCATATTTGGAGGCATGTGGGTTATAACCTACTGAACGTAACTCATATCCTTTAACGGTTTTCTCAAGAATAAACCACATAATGATTGCGCCAATAATGGCTATAACAAACCCAAAGTGTAATCGGGAAAACCCTGTAATATCTGAAAGCCATGTTGAAGCTAATGATGCAGAGTCTTTTACATAATCGGTTTTATCACTATTATCTGTTAGAACAGATCGTATGATTGCATTACATGTGTACAATGCAACGTAGTTCATCATGATGGAAACAATAACTTCGTGAACACCAAATCGAGCTTTTAAAAAGCCTGGCACAAACCCCCAAGCTCCTCCTGCTACTGCAGCTACTAAAATCGCTAGCGGTAAATGAATAACCATCGGTAAATCAAGAGTCGTTCCTACCCACACAGCAGCTAGCCAACCAACAAATACTTGTCCTTCAACACCAATATTAAATAACCCAGTACGGAAGGCAAATGCCACGGCTAGTCCAGATAAAATATATGGGGTAACTTTAACAATAGTTTCTCCTAAGAAGTACGAATCTCCAAATGCCCCATTCCATAGAGCAGCATAACCACTTATCGGGTTATATCCAAAAATAAGCATGATAATTGCGCCTGAAAGTAAACCTAATACTACTGATATGACGGGTATAAGTATGTTCGTTAATCGATTATTTGAGAACATTAGCTGTCACCTTCCTTCTGCTTCTTACTACCTGCCATGAGAAGGCCGAGCTCTTGTTCATTCGTTTCTTCTGGTTTCACATTGGCAACCACTTGCCCATCAAACATAACAGCAATTCGGTCACTCACATTCATAATTTCATCTAATTCAAAAGATAACAGTAGAACAGCTCTTCCTTTATCACGTTCTTCAACAAGCTTTTTGTGAATAAATTCAATCGCACCAACATCCAAACCACGCGTTGGTTGTGCTGCAATTAACAAGTCAGGTGAACGGTCAACTTCTCTACCGATAATAGCTTTCTGTTGGTTACCACCAGAAAGGGCACGAGCAGGTGTATATTCACTTGGTGTCCTAACGTCATACTCTTCTATTAAGCTATTAGCTTTTCGATAAATCTCTTTATAGTTTAAGATCCCCATGTTTGCATATGGTTTTTGGTAATAGTTTTGAAGAGCCATATTTTCACCAATAGGAAAATCTAGTACAAGACCGAATTTATGACGGTCCTGCGGAATATGTGAAACCCCTGATTCCGTTACTTTACGTGGTGTCAGATTCGTAATATTTTGGCCATTTAACTCAATAGAACCGCTTTCAGCATCACGTAATCCTGTTATTGCTTCAATTAATTCGCTTTGACCGTTACCATCAACCCCTGCAATACCAACGATCTCACCAGCTCGGACATCAAGGTTCAAATCTTTAACCATATCCACTCCACGTGTATCTTTGACACGAAGATCTCTGATATGTAAAATATCCTCTTTTGGTTTTGCTGGCTCCTTTTCTGTATTAAAGCTTACTTCTCGACCCACCATCAAGGATGCAAGTTCAGTAGTATTTGTTTCAGCAACATTTACCGTACCAATTCCTTCACCTTTACGGATGACAGTACAACGATCACAAACCTCCATAATTTCTTTTAGTTTGTGAGTAATTAAGATAATAGATTTTCCTTCTTGAATTAGTGTTTTCATAATTTGAATAAGTTCTTTGATTTCTTGAGGCGTTAAAACCGCTGTAGGCTCATCTAAGATTAAAATATCAGCACCACGGTAAAGTGTCTTTAAGATTTCTACACGCTGTTGCATCCCAACTGAGATATCTCTTATTTTGGCTGAAGGATCTACTTTCAGACCATACCTTTCTGAGATCTCACGAACCTCTTGTTCTGCACTTTTGGTATCAACGGTTACACCACTTTTAGGTTCTGCTCCTAAAATGATATTTTCTGTAACCGTAAACGTATCAACAAGCATAAAGTGCTGGTGTACCATCCCTATTCCAAGCTCGTTCGCTACGTTAGGATCTGTAATTTTAACAGGTTCACCCTTTACACGAATTTCACCTTTTTCCGGTTGATACAATCCGAATAATACGTTCATTAAAGTCGACTTTCCTGCTCCATTTTCTCCAAGTAAAGCGTGAATTTCACCTTTCTTAACTTGAAGGTTAATATTGTCATTAGCTACGATGCCGGGAAATTCTTTTCTAATGTTTAACATTTCAATAACGTAATCCACTCTACTCACTCCTTATTTCCCCCAATACGTTAAGCACTGTGTTGTTAAATAGTTACTGATTCGTACATAGATCATATCCTATTCCTAACGTGTAAAAATCAGCAAATGAAAAGGGCCGGGACCCGAAAGTTCCTTTTCATTCAATGATTTTTCTTATCTTTTTATTGTTGATTAGAGAAGAAAAAGGCTAGAAAATCTAGCCTTTTTCAATTAATTCTTAAAGAGAGTCTAAATAACTTTGAAGTTCTTCACGTGTGCTTGGAACTTCGACTTCACCATCAACGATTTTTTTCTTCCACTCTTCAACTTTTTGTTTAATTTCATCTGTGTAAGCTTCTTTGTTTGTAGGAGCTACAGAAATAGCATCATCATCTAGACCGTATTTAACGATTTCTCCACCTGGGAAGTTACCGTTCATTGCTTTAGTTGAAATGTCTTGTACAGCAACGTCTACACGTTTAACCATTGAAGTAAGTGTAACGTTATGATCACCAATTTGACCTTCAGCATACTGGTCACGGTCAACACCGATTACCCATACTTGACGGTCTGGGTTACTGTTTTTGATATCTTTTGCTTCGGAGAATACACCGTTACCAGTCGCACCAGAAGCGTGATAAATTACATCAATACCAGATTTGTACATTGTGTTCGCGATTACTTTACCTTTGTCTGCGTTTGCAAATCCACCTGCATACTTAACATCAACTGTGATATCAGGGTTTACAGATTTAACACCTGCGCGGAAACCACTTTCGAACTTCTTGATAAGGTCACCTTCGACGCCACCAACAAATCCAACTTTGTTAGATTCAGTTTTCATAGCAGCTGCTACACCTACAAGGAAAGAACCTTGGTGCTCTTTAAATGTAATACTTGCAACGTTTGACTGATCAACAACAGAGTCTACAATTGCAAAGTTCGTTTCAGGGAAACGCTCTGAAGCTTGAGAGATTGCATCGTTAAGTAAGTATCCAATACCATAAATAAGGTTGTAGTCTTTCTTAACTAGACGAGTAATGTTTGGAAGATAGTCAGCATCGGACTCAGACTGAGCGTAGTTGTAACCATTCGGTCCTTTTTCTAGGCCATTTTCTTTACCGAAAGCTTGAAGACCTTCCCAAGCAGATTGGTTGAAGGATTTGTCATCAACGCCACCTACGTCTGTAACCATCGCTACAGTAAAGTCACCATTTCCTTCTTCACTATTGCCCTCGTTATTAGAACCTTCTTCACTGTTGTTTTTCTCTTCGTTATTTTCTCCACCTGTTTCTTCAGATGATCCACATGCGCCAAGGATCATACCAACTGCTAATAATAAAGCAAAAACTAATAGAAAACGACGTTGTTTCAAATTAATTACCCCCTACGCTAATTTAATAGATTCATAAATTCAAAATGTTCGACAACACGTTGATACCTCTCCCCCATCACCTCCTTAAAGTTCTATCGCCATTATGACATACAATTGAAAGCCCTTACACCCGTTTTCTCAAAACATGGAAACCAAACTTGTCAGCCCGGAAATAGTTTTTTGAGTATAGTACAGGTTCATCTTCATCTGTATAATGCATTTGCTTAAGTAGTAATAAAGATTGATCTGGTTCACAGTCTAAAATCGAATAGAGCCTTTCTTGATAAGATAC